>NZ_JAKUDY010000016.1:0-63675 GCF_022662635.1 Bacillus cereus group sp. BfR-BA-01522
GACACCACCTAGAATTAGTACAATCATTATACATGAAAAAAGCGAAAGCTTCCTCGATTATATCGAGAAAGCTTTCGCTTTTTAAACTGGGAGGACTTTTTCAGTGGCCTCGATTCTCCTCTCTTTTTTTTATGTGGAAAATCCATTGATTTCATTGTACTTTTAACTTCCCTATTAGGGTGAAATCATATAATATAGTACGTAGGTGTAAAGTAAGCAAGGGGGGAGTGGTCTTGGATGATTGAATGGTATTTTGAATATGAAATACATAAAAACCGACCTGGCTTGCTTGGTGACGTTTCTTCGTTAATCGGTATGCTTGGTATTAATATCGTCACAATTAATGGTGTGGATAATGCAAGGCGCGGTCTTTTGCTTATGTGTGATAATCAAGAGCAAATTTCGAGGCTTGAATCAATTTTAAATACGATGGATAATATAACGGTAACGAAATATCGTCCGCCAAAACTCAGGGACAGGCTAGCGGTAAGGCACGGCAGGTACATACAACGAGATGCTGATGATAAGAAAACATTTCGATTTGTACGGGATGAATTAGGGCTACTTGTTGATTTTATGGCAGAACTAATGAAAAAAGAGGGCCATAAACTTATCGGAATAAGAGGAATGCCTCGCGTTGGGAAAACGGAATCTATTGTTGCGGCAAGTGTTTGTGCGAATAAGCGTTGGTTGTTTGTTTCGTCTACCCTTATTAAACAAACGGTACGTAGTCAATTGATTGAAGATGAGTATAGCGACGATAATATTTTTATATTAGATGGAATTGTTTCAACAAAGCGCGCAAATGAAAGACATTGGCAGCTTGTACGTGAAATTATGAGGTTGCCCGCAACAAAAGTTGTAGAACATCCAGATGTATTTGTGAGTCAATCAGAATACACACTTGATGATTTTGATTATATTATTGAATTGCGTAACGATTATGATGAAGAAATTCAATATAACTTAGTAGATGAAATTGAGCAGGGAACGCAAAATAATTTCTCTATGTTTGACTTTTAAAGAAATATTGAGGTGTTAGCAGTGACGGAATTAGGACAAAAGCTGAAGGAAGCAAGAGAGGCAAAAGGCTTGTCTATTGATCAGCTACATGAGATTACAAAAATTCAAAAGCGTTATTTAGTAACAATTGAAGAGGGCGACTACAGTATATTACCGGGAACTTTTTATGTACGTGCATTTATTAAACAATATGCAGATGCTGTTGGATTAAACGGAGAGGAATTGCTTGTAGAATATCAAAGTACAATACCACAATCTGAATCTCATGATGTACCACAAGTATCAACCGGTCAAAAAACACAGGAAACAATACAAAAGGCAACATCGCTTCCCATTGCAGATCATATGCCGAAAATCTTAATTGCATTATTGGTAATTGCGTTAGGAGTAGTGATTTGGTTTGTTTTCCAATGGGTAACTGCAAAAGATGATGGTGCAGTAGCACAAAACAAAAGTGAACAAATTGAAGTGCAAAAAGCAAAGGATTCTCCGT
The DNA here is from genome assembly GCF_022662635.1 of Bacillus cereus group sp. BfR-BA-01522. Taxonomy (NCBI): domain Bacteria; kingdom Bacillati; phylum Bacillota; class Bacilli; order Caryophanales; family Bacillaceae; genus Bacillus; species Bacillus cereus group sp. BfR-BA-01522. Next base: position 1,517 of record NZ_JAKUDY010000016.1, read on the forward strand.
TAGATGAGAAAAAAGATGAAAAAGGGGAAGAACTGAAACAAGAAAAAGCAAATCAGGATGAAACAAAAAAAGAAGAGCAAAAGAAGGCTGAGCAACAAGCGCAGCAACCATCGACAGGGCAAGATGAGATAAAGCTAGTTGGCACAAAAGAGAAAGTATCTACGTATGAAATCAATAATAAGGAATTACAACTAGAAATATCTGCCAAAGGAACGACTTACGTAGATATTAAAGATGAAAATGGTAATGAAATTTATAAAGGGACATTAGAGGCAGGGCAAACTGTTCCACAAAATTTAACAGAGAAAAAAGAAGTGCGATTAAATATCGGTAACGCACTAAATACAGAAGTTAAAGTAAATGGAAAAGTTGTGAATTACGGTTTAAATGCTGAGGAAGCATTGCACCAAAGAATGGTGATTAAAAACTTAGGGGGAGAACAACCTGCACAATAATAGTCATCGCTTCGATGACTTTTTTCAATGAACAAATGTTTGTGACATGATGGAGGAATAGTTGTGAACTTACCAAATAAAATTACGATATCTCGAATCTGCTTAATTCCAATTTTTTTGGTCATTATGATCGCGCCTTTTGACTGGGGTTCATATACAATTGGAAACGTAGATTTACCAATTCAACATTTAATCGGGGCGCTTATTTTTATTATTGCATCAGCTACTGACTGGATTGATGGGCATTTAGCAAGAAAATATAATCTTGTTACAAATTTAGGGAAATTTCTGGACCCATTAGCTGATAAATTGCTTGTTTCAGCGGCGCTTATTACATTAGTTGAAATGCAATATGTACCAGCGTGGATTGTAATTGTTATTATTAGTCGTGAATTTGCGGTTACAGGCTTACGACTTGTATTAGCTGGTACTGGAGAAGTTGTTGCAGCTAATATGTTAGGGAAAATCAAGACGTGGACACAAATTATTGCAATTTCAGCCTATTTATTACATGATGTGCCGTTAAACTTAATCCATATTCCAGTTGCTGATATTTTTATATGGATTGCATTGATTTTTACAGTTATTTCTGGATATGATTACTTTTGGAAAAATAGAGCTGTTTTTGTCAATTCAAAATAGCAGTTTATGGGGGAATCGGAATGAATGCCGAAATTATTGCGGTTGGAACAGAATTATTATTGGGGCAAATTACAAATACAAATGCGAAGTTTTTATCCGAAAAATTAGCTTCTATTGGAATAAATGTGTATTATCATACTGTAGTAGGTGATAATACACGTCGGCTACAAGAGGCTATTCGCACAGCTGAAAAACGTGCAAACATATTGATTTTTACTGGCGGACTCGGACCAACAAAAGATGATTTAACGAAAGAAACCATTGCATCGATTGTTAAGGAAGACCTTGTTTATGATGAAGCGGCACTAACATCAATTCGTGAATATTTTAATCGAACGGGTCGTGAGTTCACAGAGAATAATAAGAAACAAGCACTCGTTTTGAAGGGTTCAACTGTATTTGCAAATAATCACGGTATGGCGCCAGGCATGGGATTACATAAAAATGAAAAAGTGTATATTTTATTGCCAGGTCCACCGAAAGAAATGCAACCAATGTATAATAGCTATGTAGATCCATTCTTGCGCAATGTAACAACTGGTGAACATATTTATTCTCGTGTCCTTCGTTTTTTCGGTATTGGTGAATCGCAGTTAGAAGTAAAAGTACAAGATTTAATTGACAACCAAACGAATCCGACAATTGCACCGCTAGCTTCTGATGGAGAGGTAACGTTGCGATTAACCGCGAAACATCAGAATGTAGAGCAAGCGGAGTTATTAATTCAGCAGGTAGAACATTTAATCTTAGAGAGAGTAGGCGAATTTTTTTACGGCTACAATGAAGATTTCCTTCACCATAAGGCAATTGAGTTATTGAAGAAAAAAGGTTTCACTCTAGCCTGTGCTGAAAGTTTAACAGGCGGTCTTTTTGGCAATCAAGTAACGGAAAATGCTGGTGTGTCTTCTGTTTTTAAAGGTGGCGTAATTTGCTATCACAATGATGTAAAACAGCATATTTTACAAGTTCCTGAAGAGACTTTACAAACGGCAGGTGCGGTGAGTGAAGAATGTGCGCGTTATCTTGCTGAAAATGTAAAATTACTTTTACAATCGGATATTGGAATTAGTTTTACGGGGGTCGCAGGACCGGATGCTTCAGAAAACAAAGAACCTGGAACTGTATTTATCGGTTTAGCAATCAAAGATGAACCGACAATAGTTTTTCCGCTTTGTTTAAGTGGGAGTCGTCAGCAAATTCGTGAACGTACTGTGAAATATGGATTTTATCATTTATACAAAAAGCTAGAAGAGATGTAAGTTTCTTCTAGCTTTTTTATAGTAAAAATGCGTTTTTATAAATTGGAAATAAAAAAATCGAATAAATGTTCGATTTTTGTTGGCAAATTAAAATAAAAATAGGTATAATAAGATTAGCAATTGAGTTAAGGAGGAATTTGAATGAGTGATCGTCAAGCAGCTTTAGATATGGCGTTAAAACAAATAGAGAAGCAATTCGGTAAAGGTTCCATTATGAAAATGGGAGAGCAAGCTGAACGCAAAGTTTCAACAGTACCGAGCGGTTCGTTATCACTTGATGTAGCATTGGGAGTTGGTGGTTATCCACGCGGTCGTATTATTGAAATTTACGGACCTGAAAGCTCAGGGAAAACGACAGTTTCCTTACATGCGATTGCAGAAGTGCAACGTCAAGGTGGGCAAGCAGCATTTATTGATGCGGAGCATGCGATGGATCCTGTATATGCACAGAAATTAGGTGTTAACATCGACGAATTACTATTATCACAGCCTGATACAGGGGAACAAGGGTTAGAAATTGCAGAAGCATTAGTACGAAGTGGTGCAATTGATATTATCGTAATCGACTCTGTAGCTGCCCTTGTACCAAAAGCGGAAATTGAAGGAGAAATGGGTGACTCTCACGTCGGTTTACAAGCACGTTTAATGTCACAAGCACTTCGTAAACTTTCAGGTGCAATTAATAAATCAAAAACAATTGCAATCTTTATTAACCAAATTCGTGAAAAAGTTGGAGTTATGTTCGGGAACCCAGAGACAACTCCAGGTGGTCGTGCATTGAAATTCTATTCAACAATACGTCTTGAAGTACGCCGTGCCGAACAATTAAAGCAAGGTAATGAAATCGTTGGTAATAAAACGAAAGTAAAAGTAGTGAAAAATAAAGTAGCACCGCCATTCCGCGTGGCAGAAGTGGATATTATGTACGGAGAAGGTATTTCAAGAGAAGGCGAAATTTTAGATATGGCTTCTGAATTGGATATCGTTCAGAAAAGCGGTGCTTGGTATGCCTATAATGAAGAGCGCTTAGGACAAGGACGCGAAAATGCAAAACAATTCTTAAAAGAAAATCCAGATATAAGAGATGAAATTGCATTCTTTATTCGTGAGCATCATGGAATTGGTGAAGATTCTGCTCCTGAAAATATGGAAGAAAGCACAACTCTTGATTAAAAAGACACGATTTCGTGTCTTTTTTTTATACATGTAATCGGTATTTTCGAGCTGCATGTAAAATACAACATAATGAGTGGAAGATGGAGAAAGCATCACTGTTTAAAGTTTCATTTTATATGCAGTGCTTTCAGTAGGTGGTATTTCATTATTATATATATTAGATATATAGATTATTTATAACGGTAGTGCTACATTTTCTTTTTGTTTACGGAACATTTGAATGTTAAAGGTAAAGAAAGTAAAAGTAGACAACGCTTGACAACGAAAAATGCGATAGATACAATGAGAATGTATATTTTTTCTTATATACGATACACTCTTCTCAAGAAGAGAAGTAATATTCGGAGTAAGATTTCAATCTTGCCGAAATAATAATATGACATTTTAATTGTGAAATGAAGAAAGTCCCTTAAAAAAGTGGGACGACGGTCTTTGCTGTACGTTGCAATTCGATGTACATGCCGACAGTCTTTTTTCATTCATAGCAAGAGGAGGTGAAATCATGAGTAATACAGTTTGGATACTCATCTCCATTTTGCTTGCAACAGTCGGTGCAGTTGTTGGCTTTTTTGTTCGAAAGTCTATTGCTGAAGCGAAGATTAATGGTGCAGCTAATGAAGCGAAACGTATTTTAGACGATGCGAATCGCGAAGCAGAGGCACTTAAGAAAGAAGCGCTTTTAGAAGCAAAGGATGAAATTCATACACTTCGTACAGAAGCTGAATTAGAAATTCGTGACCGTAGAAGCGAATTACAAAAACAAGAAAATCGTTTAATGCAAAAAGAAGAGAACCTTGATCGTAAAGACGAAACGCTCGATAAACGTGAGCAAATGTTAGAAAAGAAAGAGGAATCTCTTGTGGCGAGACAACAGCAAATTGAAGAGTTGGAAAGCAAAGTGGGAGAGTTAGTTCAAAAGCAACAAACGGAATTAGAGCGCATTTCCAATCTGACACGCGAACAGGCGAAATCAATCATTTTAGGGAAAGTGGAAAACGAACTTTCTCATGAAATTGCCGCGATGGTAAAAGAGAGTGAAGTTCGTGCGAAAGAAGAAGCTGATAAGAAAGCGAAAGAGATTTTATCTTTAGCTATGCAAAGATGTGCAGCTGATCATGTTGCTGAAACAACCGTTTCGGTTGTAAATCTTCCAAATGACGAAATGAAGGGACGTATTATTGGGCGTGAAGGTCGTAATATTCGTACGTTAGAAACCTTAACAGGTATTGACCTTATTATTGATGATACACCTGAGGCGGTAATTTTATCAGGATTTGACCCAATTCGTCGTGAAACAGCTCGTATCGCTCTTGATAAGCTCGTACAGGATGGACGTATTCACCCAGCTCGTATTGAAGAAATGGTTGAAAAATCAAGACGTGAAGTGGATGAATATATTCGTGAAGTAGGAGAACAAACAACATTTGAAGTTGGGATCCACGGATTACACCCAGATTTAATTAAAATTTTGGGTCGCTTGAAATACCGTACAAGTTATGGACAAAACGTGTTGAAGCACTCTATGGAAGTAGCTTACTTAACAGGACTTATGGCAGCAGAACTGGGCGAGGATGAAAAACTAGCAAGACGCGCTGGTTTACTTCATGATATCGGTAAAGCAATCGATCATGAAGTGGAAGGCAGTCACGTTGAAATTGGTGTTGAACTCGCAACGAAATATAAAGAGCACCCTGTTGTTATAAACAGTATCGCCTCTCACCATGGTGATACAGAACCAACTTCTATCATTGCAGTTTTAGTCGCAGCGGCCGATGCATTATCAGCTGCAAGACCAGGAGCTCGTAGTGAAACACTTGAAAACTACATTCGTCGACTTGAGAAGCTAGAGGAAATTTCTGAGTCTTATGAAGGCGTAGAGAAATCTTTTGCAATTCAAGCAGGTCGTGAAGTTCGTATTCTGGTAAAACCAGATACAATCGATGATTTAGAAGCTCATCGTTTAGCGCGTGATATTCGAAAACGTATTGAAAATGAACTAGATTATCCAGGTCATATTAAAGTAACAGTTATTCGTGAAACACGTGCAGTGGAATATGCAAAATAAAGTGGTGAAATACCACTTTATTTTTTTGGTTTGGAATTGGGTAAGATAAAATAAAACTTCCAGTAGTAAGGGGATACCGCTTACAATGTATCGGAAGAACTGTCTATAAAGGTTCGATTGATAGAGGCATATGGAGTAAAGCCTCATGTCAAGTGAGCGAAATAGTTCGAGTACAAAGGGGAATAAAAAGTAGTACATAGAAAGGGTAGTAGACATGAGAATATTATTTGTAGGAGATGTAGTAGGTTCTCCTGGTAGAGGTATGATTCAACAATATGTACCAGCATTAAAGAAAAAGTATACACCGACAGTAACGATTATTAATGGAGAAAACGCAGCGGGTGGTCGCGGTATTACAGAAAAAATATATCGGAATTTTCTAGAGTGTGGTGCGCAAGCTGTTACACTTGGAAATCATGCTTGGGATAATCGCGAGATATTTGAATTTATCGATAAAGCCAAATATTTAGTGAGACCAGCTAACTTTCCAGAAGGAACGCCTGGAAATGGTTTGATTTTTGTCAACTGCAATGGAACAGAAGTAGCGATTATTAATTTACAAGGGCGCACGTTTTTACCACCAATTGATTGTCCATTCCGAAAAGTAGATGAATTGATTGCAATTGCGAAAAAACGTACCAATATTATCTTTATTGATTTCCATGCTGAAACAACGAGTGAAAAACAAGCGCTTGGTTGGTACGTAGACGGTCGTGCAACTGCCGTAGTAGGAACACATACACATGTTCCAACCGCTGATAACCGTATTTTGCCAAGTGGAACAGCGTATATTACGGATGTTGGTATGACAGGTCCGTATGATGGCATTTTAGGTATGGATCGCGAAGCAGTCTTGAAAAAATTCTTAACGAACTTACCTGTTCGCTTTGAAGTAACAAAAGGCAGAACACAACTAAGCGCGGTATTAATTGATGTCGATCCAAATACAGGGAAGGCAAAAAAGATTGAGCGTATATTAATTAATGATGATCAACCGTTTTTTGAATAATCATCAAAAAATTAGAAAAAACATTATATTTTAATTTTTTAGAAAAATTATTAAGAATTTAGCAGGAATACGCTTCATTCCTCGTGAATATAAGTTAAAGTGAAATAATCGCTAATACTTTTATAAGAAACGAGGAGGAAACGAGGAATGGAAATATTAAAAGTTAAAGCAACTTCGGTCCCTAACTCTGTAGCCGGTGCACTTGCTGGGGTGATTCGCGAACGCGGAACAGCAGAAATTCAAGCGATTGGTGCGGGTGCATTGAATCAAGCCGTAAAGGCAGTAGCAATTGCAAGAGGATTTGTAGCACCTAGTGGCTTAGATTTAATTTGCATTCCAGCTTTTACAGATATTATGATTGATGGTGAAGAACGTACAGCGATAAAATTAATTGTAGAACCTCGTTAAGTTTGAACAACCTGTTTGCATGTGTGCAAACAGGTTGTTTTTATGAAAAAAGGGGGGACACGAATTGAAAGTTTTTGACGCGCACTGTGATGTTTTATTTCAATTGTGGAAAGCAAAAGGCAAAAAGGGTTTTCAAAATGACCCGAAGTTACATATTACTTTTGAACAGTTACAACAGAGAAAAGGAAGCATACAATGTTTTGCAATATATGTGCCGGAAACTGTACCATATGAAGAACGTTTTCAAGTTGCCTTAACAATGGTAGATTTATTTTATAATGAAATTTTATCCATGCCATATATAAAGTTTATACAAACAAAAGAGGATATAGACCGGCTGTTAAAACATGAAATTGGAGCTATATTAACATTAGAAGGATGTGAAGTGATCGGGAAAGATATGATGAAATTACGTTTATTTCATCGCTTAGGAGTGCGTTCTGTCGGTTTGACATGGAACTATGCTAATTTATTAGCTGATGGAGCATTAGAAACAAGAAGAGCCGGATTGACTTCGTTTGGAAAAAGAGTTGTACAAGAACTTAATACATTCCGTTTGTGGACAGATGTCTCTCATTTAAATGAAGAAGGATTTTGGGATGTGATGGAAATCGCTGAGTATCCGATTGCATCACATTCGAATTGCTATAAATTTTGTCAGCATCCACGCAATTTAAAAGATGAACAAATACGTGCGCTCATTCAAAAGAACGCTGTTATTGGTATTAATTTTGTTCCGGAATTTTTAGTGAGTCATCAGCCTGCATATATAGACGATATACTGCGTCATATCGAACATATATGTTCGATTGGGGGAGAGAAACATATCGGGTTCGGTTCAGACTTTGATGGTATTACAAACATGGTCGTAGGAATAGAAGCATATCGAAGTTATGAACAGGTAATAAATGAACTTTGTAAACGATATAGTGAAACAAATGTAAAAAGGTTCCTATATGAAAATTTTGTTGATTGTATTTCATTTTAAAGGATTAAAAGTGTTTTATTCTGATAATTGTGAATATTTATGTAAACTGAAAATAAATGATTGATTTTTTTGTATAGTAGGGCTAGAATGGTAGACGAATTAAGATTATGCGAAAGATTCAGGTAAGTCAGAAGAGGTATAATTTGTGTACATTGTAGTTTATTTGTATAAAAAGTGCTAAACTAATACTGTAAAAAAATACACTACAATGAATGCAGCCAAAAGGGGTGTAGGAGATGATTAGTCAACTTTCATGGAAAGTTGGAGGACAACAAGGTGAAGGAATTGAAAGTACAGGAGAAATCTTCTGTATTGCATTAAACCGATTAGGATATTATCTATACGGTTACCGCCACTTCTCATCACGAATTAAAGGCGGTCATACAAATAATAAAATTCGTGTAAGTACAACGGAAGTACGCGCGATATCAGATGACTTAGATATTTTAATTGCATTTGACCAGGAAACAATTGATTTTAATTTCCATGAGCTACGTCCAGGCGGAATCGTTGTTGCGGATGCGAAGTTTAATCCAACAATCCCTGAAAATGCAGATGTAAATCTATATGTGATACCGTTTACAGATATTGCTTCAGAATTAGGTACATCATTGATGAAAAACATGGTTGCTGTCGGAGCATCTAGTGCGATATTGGGATTAGATGAAACAGTTTATTTAGAGGTTGTTGATGAAATCTTCGGCCGCAAAGGAGAGCAAGTTGTTCAAAAGAACATGGAGGCAATTAAGCGCGGCTCTCAATATATGAAAGAATTGCTTGGTGAAAAAGTAAACATGATGCAGCTTGAAAAAGCTGATGGGAAAAAGCGTATGTTTATGATTGGTAATGATGCAATCGCATTTGGAGCATTAGCTGGTGGTGCCCGCTTTATGTCTGCCTATCCAATTACCCCTGCTTCTGAAATTATGGAATACTTAATTAAAAAGCTTCCAAAAGTAGGAGGAACGGTTATTCAAACTGAGGATGAGATAGCTGCTTGTACGATGGCGATTGGTGCGAACTATGCGGGTGTACGTACGCTAACTGCATCTGCGGGGCCAGGTCTATCTCTTATGATGGAAGCAATTGGTTTAGCAGGTATTACAGAAACACCTCTTGTTATTGTAGATACACAGCGCGGTGGTCCAAGTACAGGGTTACCAACAAAACAAGAACAATCAGACTTAATGGCAATGATTTATGGAACACATGGAGAAATCCCAAAAATTGTAATGGCGCCAAGCACGGCAGAAGAAGCGTTTTATGATATTGTAGAAGCATTTAACCTAGCTGAGGAATATCAAGTGCCAGTTATTTTCTTAACAGATTTACAACTTTCTTTAGGAAAACAAACGGTGGAACCACTGAAATTAGAGAAAGTAGAAATCCGCCGCGGTAAGCTTGATTTACAAGCTGAGTTACCAGAGCGTGAAAATAAAGCGTATTTCAAACGTTACGAAGTAACAGAAGACGGTATTTCGCCACGTGTTCTGCCAGGTATGAAAAATGGTGTTCACCATGTAACAGGTGTAGAACATGATGAAACGGGTAAGCCATCTGAATCAGCTTTAAATCGTAAGGAACAAATGGACAAACGTCTTCGTAAAATGAATAACTTGAAGTTCAAGACCCCTGTTTATAAAAATGTTAAGCACGATGATGCAGATGTGCTATTAGTTGGTTTTAACTCAACTCGCGGTGCAATTGAAGAAGCGATGGAGCGTTTAGAACAAGAAGGGCTAAAAGTAAACCATGCTCATGTTCGTTTAATTCATCCGTTCCCAACAGATGAAATGCTTCCATTAGTGAAAGATGCAAAACGTGTTGTAGTGGTAGAAAATAATGCAACTGCTCAGCTTGCTAACATTATGAAAATGAACCTTGGCAATGGTGAGAAGATTTCTAGTCTATTAAAGTATGATGGGAATCCATTCTTACCAAAAGAAATTTACAACGAATGCAAAAAAGGGGTTGTATTAAATGGCAACATTTAAGGATTTTCGTAACAGTGTCAAACCAAACTGGTGCCCAGGTTGCGGAGACTTCTCGGTGCAAGCTGCGATTCAACGTGCGGCAGCAAACGTTGGCTTAAATCCAGATGAATTAGCCGTAATCTCTGGTATTGGTTGTTCCGGTCGTATTTCCGGTTATATTAATTCCTATGGTGTCCACAGTATTCATGGGCGTGCGCTTCCAATTGCGCAAGGAGTGAAAATGGCAAACCGTGATTTAACTGTTATCGCATCTGGTGGTGATGGTGATGGTTTTGCGATTGGAATGGGGCATACAATCCATTCTATTCGTCGTAATATTGACATTACGTATATTGTCATGGATAACCAAATTTATGGATTAACAAAAGGGCAAACTTCACCACGTAGTGAGGTAGGCTTTAAAACGAAAAGTACACCACAAGGTTCAATCGAGCCGGCATTATCTGTTATGGAAATGGCATTAACAGCTGGTGCAACTTTTCTGGCACAAAGCTTTTCAAGCGATTTAAAAGAATTAACACAGCTCATTGAAGCTGGTATTAAGCATAAAGGTTTTTCTTTAATTAATGTATTTAGTCCATGTGTAACGTATAATAAAGTAAATACGTATGATTGGTTTAAAGAAAATTTAACAAAACTAAGTACTGTAGAAGGATATGATCCATCAAATCGCATGCTAGCAATGCAAACATTGATGGAAAACAAAGGTTTAGTAACGGGACTTATTTATCAAAATACAGAACAACCTTCTTATCAAGATCTTGTAAATGGGTATAGTGAACAACCATTAGTACAAGCTGATTTGCAAATGGATCAAAAAATGTTTGATGAGCTTGTTGCTGAATTTATGTGATAAAAGAGAGGCTACCGATTGGTAGCTTCTTTTGCTTTATTTTAAAAGAAGTTTACTTAGAAAGTTCTGAATGATAAAATAATTACAAAATCGTTGTATAAAAAATCACATTCGCTCATGATATAATCTGCTTTCGGAGTGCAGCCTCTTTGTTGTTAAATTTGGCTAAACACATTATACTATGGTAGTGTGTATAGAAATAAAGTAAGCTGCTTTTTAGGACAAGGTGAAAACAACAAAAATGGAAGTCTATTGATAGGAATAAAGATTCCATCGTTATAGGTTAGTGATATAGATAGTTCAAGTTTCAAAGGGGGAGCTATTTACTATATATCCTAGTCCTTGAGATGAATCTAGAATAGGCTACAAGTGTGTAGAGTTTTAAGGTTGAAAGGAGATTACCCATGAACGAGCAACAACGATTAGCAAGTCAACAAGCAAATGCTTCTACGAAGAAGGAAGAAAAAGATTATAGTAAGTACTTTGAACATGTTTATCAGCCACCTTCATTAAAAGATGCGAAAAAACGTGGGAAAGAACAAGTGAAAATCGAGCGTGATTTTGGTCTTCCAGAAGAATTTCGTAATTTTGGGAAAGGAAGAAAGTTTTATATCCGTACGTATGGATGTCAAATGAACGAGCATGATACAGAAGTAATGGCTGGTATTTTTACAACGCTTGGATATGAACCGACATTTACAACAGAAGATGCAGATGTCATTTTATTAAATACTTGTGCGATTCGTGAGAACGCTGAGAATAAGGTGTTCGGAGAACTAGGTCACTTAAAACCATTGAAACAAAAGAATCCAGATCTGTTAATTGGTGTATGTGGTTGTATGTCGCAAGAAGAATCTGTTGTAAACAAAATTATGCAAAAGCATCAACATGTAGATATGGTATTTGGTACGCATAATATTCATCGATTACCGTATATTTTGAAAGATGCAATGTTCTCTAAAGCGACAGTTGTTGAAGTTTGGTCTAAAGAAGGAGACGTAATCGAAAATCTTCCAAAAGTACGTCGCGGTGATATTAAAGCTTGGGTAAACATTATGTATGGATGTGATAAATTCTGTACATATTGTATCGTACCGTATACACGCGGGAAAGAGCGAAGCCGTCGCCCAGAAGATATTATTAAAGAAGTTCGCCATTTAGCAGCAAATGGCTATAAAGAAATTACATTGCTTGGCCAAAACGTAAATGCATACGGAAAAGACTTTGATGATCTAGAATATGGTCTTGGCGATTTAATGGATGAACTTCGTAAGATTGATATTGCACGTATTCGTTTTACAACAAGTCATCCACGTGACTTTGACGATCACTTAATTGAAGTGCTTGGAAAAGGTGGTAACTTAGTAGAGCATATTCACTTACCAGTACAATCTGGTAGCACGGATATGTTGAAGATTATGGCGCGTAAATATACACGTGAGCAGTACTTAGAACTTGTACGTAAAATTAAAAAGACAATTCCTAATGTAGTATTAACAACGGATATTATCGTTGGTTTCCCAAATGAAACAGACGAACAATTTGAAGAAACATTATCTTTATATCGTGAAGTAGAATTTGATAGTGCGTTCACATTTATTTACTCTCCACGTGAAGGTACGCCAGCTGCGAAAATGAAAGACAATATACCAATGGAAGTGAAAAAAGAACGTCTACAGCGTTTGAATGAACTTGTAAATGAATTCTCTGCGAAGAAAAATAAGAAATATGAAGGACAAATTGTTGAAGTATTAGTTGATGGAGAAAGTAAAAATAATCCAGACGTACTTGCAGGCTACACGCGTACGAATAAACTTGTAAACTTCGTTGCACCAAAATCTGTAATCGGTCAGCTTGTAAAAGTAAAAATTACTGAAGCGAAAACTTGGTCTCTAAACGGGGAATTAGTTGAGGAGCCGATTGAGGTGAAATAATGAAAGTCTATACAAAGGATGAAATTGTTGAGCAAGCGAAAGAGTTAGCAAAAATGATTTCTGAAACAGAAGAAGTAGATTTCTTCAAGCGCGCAGAAGCGCAAATTCATAAAAATGAAAATGTAAAACGTATAATTGATGAAATAAAAGCATTGCAAAAACAAGCTGTAAACTTGCAACATTATGGAAAATGGGAAGCTTTGAAAAAAGTAGAAGCAGAGATTGATGCTCTTCACGATCGGTTAGATGGTATCCCTGTTGTACAGGAATTCAAATCTTCACAAACATATGTAAATGATTTACTACAGCTTGTAGCGAGTACAATTTCTAATAAAGTAACAGATGAAATTTTAATTTCAACTGGCGGTGATGTACTGAAAGGTGAAACCGGTGCAGAAATAGAAAGTAAAAAAGGAAATTGCGGTTGTTAAAAGAGATGCCCGAGTGGCATCTCTTTTTATTTGCAGAAAGTTGGATGTAATGAAGTTAATAAGAAGATAACGAATAAGACTAGCCCAAGTTATAGTAGTAGATTCAAAAAAAGAATGACACATTCCGCGATTGTCCCGCATATGATTAAATGAATAGCGATTGAGGAGGGTTCCGAATGTCCGAATTCAGAGAGATTATTACAAAGGCAGTAGTTGGAAAAGGACGTAAGTATACAAAATCGACTCATACATGTGAATCAAATCATGAACCGACAAGTATTCTCGGATGTTGGGTAATAAATCACACATATGAAGCGAGAAAAAATGGGAAAATCGTAGAAATTGAAGGGTATTATGATGTGAATACATGGTACTCATTTGCTGAAAATACGAAGACAGAAGTCGTAACAGAACGAATCAATTATACAGATGAAGTAAATGTTGGATATCGGGATAAAAACTTTTCTGGGGAAGATTCCGAAATTATTGCTCGTGTCATTCAACATCCAAATTGTTTAGAAGCAATCATTTCGCCAAATGGTAACAAAATTGTTGTAACGGTAGAACGTGAATTTGTTACAGAAGTAGTCGGAGAGACGAAAGTTTGTGTAAGTATAAATCCAAATGGATGTCAAGAAGATGATAGTGAATTTGAGATTAGCGATGACGAATTTGAAGAATTAGATCCCAATTTTATTGTTGACGCAGAGGAAGAATAATGGAAAGCTAGGGAGGTCGTTCTTCCTAGCTTTTTACGTATGAAAGTTATAGGGACATGATTCCTCATTAAAATATGCTATAATGAAGAAAGACTCCTAAAAGAGGAGATAATATGGGCCGTGAAGTGCGGCATATGGAGATATAGCACATTTTTGATAAAATATGGAGGAAACAAATGGCGCAGTATACACCAATGATACAGCAATATTTAAAGGTCAAGGCAGACTATAAAGATGCCTTTTTATTTTTTAGATTAGGTGATTTTTATGAAATGTTTTTTGAAGATGCGGTTAAAGCAGCTCATGAACTAGAAATTACTTTGACAAGTCGTGATGGCGGCAGCAGTGAGCGGATTCCCATGTGTGGTGTCCCGTACCATGCAGCGCAAAACTATATTGAGCAGCTCATTGAAAAAGGGTACAAGGTTGCGATTTGCGAGCAGGTAGAAGATCCAAAAACGGCAAAAGGGGTCGTTCGACGCGAAGTTGTCCAATTAATTACACCAGGGACGATGATGGAAGGGCGTACAATTGATGAAAAAGAAAATAACTTTTTAGCAGCATTGACGCGTTTTGAGGATGGCTCATATGCATTAGCTTGTAATGATTTAACAACTGGACAAAATACAGTAACTTTATTAACAGGTTCTGTAGAAGATGTTTTATTAGAAGTGTATGCAACGGGTTCAAAAGAAATTGTTGTAGATTCAACATTTTCACAAGATGAATTAAATAAGTTAACTGAAACGTTAAAAATGACAGTTTCATATGAAGAGGAAACGAAAATTCCAGAAGGATTAGAACCTCTTGTTAAAAAAGTAACGCAAACAAAGTTAGTGACAGCAGTCGGACGGTTATTCAACTATGTACTTCGAACACAAAAACGATCATTAGATCATTTGCAGCCGGTAGAGATTTATTATACAAATCAGTTTATGAAAATTGATGTACATTCCAAGCGTAATTTAGAGTTAACAGAAACATTGCGAACAAAAGAGAAGACAGGTTCTTTACTATGGCTGTTGGATAAAACAAAAACAGCTATGGGCGGTCGTATGTTGAAACAGTGGATGGAGCGTCCGCTTATTCAAAAAGAAAAAATTGAAGAGCGTTTAGAAATGGTTGAAACATTTGTAAATGACTATTTCTTACGTGAAGATTTAAAGGAAAAATTAAAAGAAGTATATGATTTAGAGCGTTTAGCAGGTAAAGTTGCTTACGGTAGTGTAAACGCACGGGATTTACTTCAATTAAAACGTTCCTTACAACAAGTACCAGCTATTTTAGAAGCGATTAGCTTATTGGACAACTCTTACGCTGCCAAGTTAATTGAAGGGGCAGATCCTTGTGAAGCCCTAACAAAACTACTAGATAGAAGTATTCAAGAAAATCCACCTCTTTCTGTGAAAGATGGAGATATCATTAAGGATGGTTATAATGAGAAGCTTGATGAATACCGTTATATAAGTAAAAACGGTAAGACGTGGATTGCAGAGCTTGAAAAACGCGAACGTGAAATAACGGGAATTAAATCGCTGAAAATTGGGTACAACCGTATTTTCGGCT
Source organism: Bacillus cereus group sp. BfR-BA-01522 (assembly GCF_022662635.1). Classification (NCBI taxonomy): domain Bacteria; kingdom Bacillati; phylum Bacillota; class Bacilli; order Caryophanales; family Bacillaceae; genus Bacillus; species Bacillus cereus group sp. BfR-BA-01522. The sequence continues at coordinate 17,016 of NZ_JAKUDY010000016.1, forward strand.
ACTATATTGAAGTTACAAAAGCAAATCTTTCTTTACTTCCAGAAGGGCGTTATGAGCGAAAGCAAACATTGGCGAATGCAGAACGTTTTATTACAGACGAATTAAAAGAAAAAGAAACATTAATTTTAGAAGCTGAAGAAAAGATTGTTCAGTTAGAATATGATCTATTTACTGCACTTCGCGAAGAAGTGAAAGTATTTATTCCAAAATTACAGCATCTAGCAAAAGTAATTAGTGAATTAGATGTATTACAAAGCTTTGCGACAGTGAGTGAAGAAGAACAATTTGTAAAACCTGTTCTAACTAATAAACGCGAAATCTTTATAAAAGATGGGCGTCATCCTGTTGTTGAAAAAGTATTAGATGGCAAGCTCTATGTTCCAAATGATTGTATGATGCCAGAAAATATGGATGTCTTTTTAATTACGGGTCCAAACATGTCAGGTAAAAGTACGTATATGCGTCAATTGGCTCTTGTGACGATTATGGCGCAAATCGGTTGTTTTGTACCGGCAACAGAAGCTATATTACCAGTCTTTGATCAAATCTTTACAAGAATTGGTGCAGCGGACGATTTAATTTCCGGCCAAAGTACATTTATGGTTGAAATGCTAGAAGCAAAAAATGCGATTGCAAATGCATCGGAAAGAAGTTTAATTTTATTTGATGAAATTGGCCGCGGTACTTCCACATATGATGGCATGGCGCTTGCACAAGCAATTATTGAACATATTCATGACCAAATTGGTGCAAAAACATTATTCTCTACGCACTATCATGAATTAACAGTGTTAGAAGAAAGTTTGACTCATTTAAAAAATGTACATGTTTCCGCTATTGAAGAAGACGGAAAAGTTGTCTTCTTGCATAAAATTCAAGAAGGTGCAGCGGATAAAAGTTACGGGATTCATGTTGCCCAACTTGCAGAACTTCCAGATAGCTTAATCGCTCGCGCCAAAGAAGTGTTGGCTCAGCTAGAAGGACAAGAAGAAATTACAATTCCAAAACGCACGGAAGTAAAAGAACAGCCGGAACGTATGCAACAACCGGTAATAGAAGAACAACCAGTTATAAAAGAAGTAGCAGAGGTGCAACAAGAGAGCGAAGAAATCGTAGAAGAATCGCAGCTTTCATTCTTTGAAACTGAAGAACGAACGGAAAAACAAGAAAAACCTGTACTTGATGCTAAGGAAACAGCTGTGTTAGCACAAATTAAAAAAATTGATTTGCTTGATATGACGCCTTTAGAAGCATTAAATGAACTGTATCGCTTACAGAAGAAATTAAAGAAAGGATGAGTAAGTAGATGGGGAAAATTCGCAAACTCGATGAACAACTCTCCAACTTAATTGCAGCTGGGGAAGTAGTAGAGCGTCCTGCTTCTGTCGTGAAAGAACTTGTGGAAAATTCCATCGATGCGAATAGTACATCTATTGAAATCCACTTGGAAGAAGCTGGGTTATCAAAAATTCGCATTATTGATAATGGAGACGGTATTGCTGAAGAAGACTGCATTGTCGCATTTGAACGCCATGCGACAAGTAAAATAAAAGATGAAAATGATTTGTTTCGCATAAGAACGCTCGGTTTCCGAGGAGAGGCATTACCGAGTATCGCATCTGTTAGTGAATTAGAGTTAGTTACAAGCACAGGAGACGCACCGGGTACACATCTTATTATTAAAGGTGGAGAGATTATAAAACAGGAGAAAACCGCGAGCCGTAAAGGAACGGATATTACGGTTCAAAACTTGTTTTTTAACACACCAGCACGTCTTAAATATATGAAAACTATTCATACAGAGCTCGGAAATATTACAGATATTGTGTATCGCATTGCCATGTCTCATCCAGAAGTGTCATTGAAATTATTCCATAATACGAAAAAATTACTTCACACATCTGGAAATGGTGATGTGAGACAAGTACTAGCAGCGATTTACAGTATTCAAGTTGCGAAAAAATTGATTCCAATTGAAGCGGAGTCGTTAGATTTTACCATTCGCGGATATGTAACATTGCCAGAGGTAACGAGAGCTTCTCGCAATTATATGTCAACAATTGTTAATGGCCGTTACGTGCGAAACTATGTATTAATGAAAGCGATCCAGCAAGGATATCATACATTGCTTCCAGTTGGTCGCTATCCGATTGGTTTCTTATCCATTGAGATGGATCCAATGTTAGTGGATGTTAACGTTCATCCGGCAAAACTGGAAGTGCGTTTTAGTAAAGAACAAGAACTTCTGCAATTCATTGAACAAACATTACAAGATGCCTTTAAAAAAGTCCAGCTTATTCCAGATGCCGGCGTAACAACGAAGAAAAAAACAAAAGATGAGAGTGTTCAAGAACAATTTCATTTTGAACATACAAAACCAAAAGAACCATCTATGCCTAATATCGTTTTACCGACTGGAATGGATGAAGCGCAAGAAGAGGAAAGCGCAGAAAAACCATCAGTAGCGCCGCAATTATGGCAACAGCCAAAACAAGAATGGCAACCGCCACAATCCCTTGTAAGAGAAGAAGAGAGTTGGCAATCAACTTCGAAACCGCTCATTGAAGAAAAGGCGGCTCATAACGAACAAGAATGGGATCATCATGAAGAAGAATTTGAATTAGAAGAATTGGATGAATTGCAGAATATCGAAGAAATTGAAATGAACGGGAATGATTTACCGCCTCTTTATCCAATTGGACAGATGCATGGAACGTACATCTTTGCTCAAAACGATAAAGGGCTATATATGATTGACCAACATGCGGCACAAGAACGAATTAACTATGAATATTTCCGCGATAAAGTAGGACAAGTGACACAAGAAGTTCAAGAATTGCTTGTCCCATATCGTATTGATTTATCATTAAACGAATTTTTACGTGTCGAAGAACAACTAGAAGAATTGAAAAAGGTAGGATTATTCCTAGAGCAATTCGGCCATCAATCTTTTATCGTTCGCTCGCACCCAATATGGTTTCCAAAAGGGAAAGAAACGGAAATCATTGATGAAATGATGCAACAAGTTGTGAAACTGAAAAAAGTAGACATAAAAAAATTGCGTGAAGAAGCAGCCATTATGATGAGCTGTAAAGCATCCATTAAAGCAAATCAATATTTAACAAACGATCAAATCTTCGCACTTTTAGAAGAACTACGCACAACAAGCAACCCTTACACATGCCCGCACGGTAGACCGATTATTATACATCATTCGACCTATGAACTGGAGAAAATGTTTAAGCGGGTGATGTAGGTAGATTGTGTAGGAATAAAAATTAACTTTACTGAGTTAAAAATGAATGTTGTATAATATAACATTAGATTGTTATTTTGATAAAATATTAGATTCAACTATATAAACTTAATGTTAATTTATAAAAAACAAGGTGCAGTTATACCTTGTTTTTTATTGTTGTTTGGATACATCTCGATTGATAGTATTCAATAAGCCATATAATTGCAGAATAATATTTAATTAAATTAAATATGTCAAAGAAGAATAAAAGATCATAAGAGGGAAGTGAAATTAATATTACTTTTAATGAAGTTATTATAGTTAAGGAGGATATTACTTCGGCTAGTGAAAAATATGAAATAATAAGGATTGGTACATTTTACGGTGAAAGAAAACCAGTATTAATAAAAACTACCAAAAGAGATGATATAGCTTTTATGTTTAAAGTAAGATAATAATGAAATTGTTGCAAGAGTTCTGGTTACTCACAACTCTTACAATTTTAATTTCAAAACATTTTTAGCAACACTCTACACAACGAGGGTTTAATTTCCGACTATTTCTTCGTCTCTCGAATAGATTAATCACCTTATTTTTATTGGAGTTATTTGAAACTAACTTCAAAACTTTTGCTTGTGTTCTTTCTTTTTCTTGTTTTTGTTTCGCAAACATTAAGAACTCATATTCATTGATCAATGTGATCCCATCCCCTCTTAAAAAGATAAAGCCGATTTAAGTTAATAATAATTGCAAATAGGTGTTATGAATTTTTATCTTCTTTTAATAAGGAAATACTTTTTGTGAAGTATGGAATGGCATGGTTAAAATCGCGGATATGTGCGTAATACTTACCGTGGATCCAATTTAAAATTCCTATAGCATACTTATTTACATCTGGGTGGTTAAAATAGTCTTTTTGTTCAATGAAGACTTTCACCTTATCCCATAGGTTTGCGGTAGTGTGATTTTCTGCCGCTTTAATATCTTTCTTTATTTGAGATATAGTTGATTCTTTATTTTCACGACTACGATTTGATTCTGTTTTGTGCTGAGAGATTGGTAGTAAGAACGTCTCATTATCCCAAGAGCATTGCTTGTCATCTCGGATTCTCGCATACTAATCTAAGTTCTTTTGGTTCAGGAAAGAGAATAAATACATTCATGCGAACACTTTTGAGTATTATCAGTCAACCGGCTCATATAGGTATGTTGCCTACCTTGTATAGCGTAACATCATCAATGGTAAAGGGGGGCAATATATTAGTCCAGATGGAAAAGGTGGTAAAAAAGACTATTCTAAGAGTGATGAGAGTATCGAAAAATTATATGATTCTCGCATGTCAAACAAGTTATGAGATGTTTCTGAAGCTTTAATAGACGTTATCCTTTCAGTTTGATAGATGTTTTTTTATTCAGAGAGAAGCAATGAGTTGTTGGTGCCAGGCAAGGGAGTGGAATGAGACTACTGCGCCATAACTACTGACAAGTGCTTTATCGAAAGTCTGGCATTCCTTAATATGAATTAAATGAATAACTGTTTCCTTAACGTATAGGGAATCGGTTGTGTCTAAATTATTTCTAATCGTACAATTTTCTTTTTTGATGTGATGATTCCTATAACGAAAGCAACAAATGCCGAAAGAGTTTTGCGTCATAACGTCGTTGTTTTCGTTTCAAAATGTATGAATAGTTACTAAAATAAATATGTGTAACAAGAATTTTTTGTGATTCAGCCATAAAGATGAATATGTAACAGGATAGGAGATGATAAAATGATACAGAGAATAATCCGGTTAGGGATTATTGTATTATTGTTATTTTCAACGATAATTAATATGTTTATTCCAACGGTCATGGCTGAAGATAGAAACAAGGTTGTTTTAGATAATCATGCGTAAGCCGTTCTATCTAAAACATGTGGGAATCCAATTCGAACTGTTAATGGTAGCTTTGAAATTCCGCGAATAGATAACAATGACAGAATGGGGTTCTTTCATCCTGATCAAGTACCTGGTTGGGATACAATTCCTTTTCGTCCTTTAACAGATGAGGAATATGCGATAGTAAAAGGAGCGGTGGATAAATCTGGAAGGGCCATTGAAATTCAAAGTGAGAAACTTGGTATAACCAAAGCAAAAGAGGGAACACAATATGCAGAATTAAATGCAGTTGTAGGTGGGGTTTTATTCACAACAGTTCCGGTTCCTGTCCCTAAAAGAGATGTGTATATTAGCGTGTTCCACAAACAACGTGAAAGTTCACCTGCAGAGAAAATGTATATTGTAAGTGGTGTAGGCACACCGGAAATTCAGGTAAGTGGAAGTGGAGAAAATATGAGGGGGGAAGTAGTTAATACTATTTATAAATCTCCCGAATATACTGCCACTGCAACGTGGGAAGAGCGAAAAGTCAAGATACCTGCAAGTAGCCTTCCAGATAGTGGTGATATATACTTAGGATTTTATACACCAGATGTTAATAGGAGTGTTGGTAATTTAATAGATAATGTACATTTTGGTACCCCTGCATGTTTAGAATATGAGAAAAAAGCTCCTGAAAAGGTACATGTTGGAGAGACATTCAATTATACTATTACTGCGAAAAATGTCGGAGGATACCCTGCCAAGGAAATTAATTTAAAAGATGTGTTACCTGAACAAGTAGTGGCAAACGGTAAACCGACGGCAAAGGTCATAAATGCTACGACAAAACAAACAAAGAGTGTAGATTTACAATTTATATCTCAAAATGATTATAGTCAGATGAAGTATAATGATAAAATAGGTATTGATGATAGTATTGAATTTACGATTCCTGTAAAAGCTGTATCAGCAGGTGAAGCTAAGAGTCAATCCTCTCTCATGTATAAGGATACAGCTACAAATGCAGATGTAGCGTGGGAACAAACAAATACGGTATCGACCTTGATAGAATGGGAACAAGCAGATGTGTCCATTCAAAAATCGATAAAATCAAGTGATGGTATAGATGAAATTTTCCCAGGACACTTAATGGAGTATGTCATTGAGGTGAAGAATCATACTTTAAATTCAGAAATCACGAACGCTATTGTAGAAGATCTTTTACCAGAAGGAGTCGAATTAGCAGGAGATATAAACATAATGAAACAGCCTGAAAAACTTGAAATGACAACTCAACATACAGGAAAACAACTATTATACAAGATTCCTAAATTACAAGGAAATGAATCTATCTCGATACGAATTCCTGTAAAGGTGTTACCTGCTGCCATGCAAACGACAGTCAGCAATACAGCTAAATTAACATATCAACAACCAAATCAGCAATTGGTAACGAAAGAAAGTACAGCTGATTTTAAGGTATTACCACTTAACCCGCTTATAAAATTAAAGAAAAAGGTAGAAAAGGTTGGTGGTGGAGATACTTATAACGTAGGCGATCGTGTGAAGTATATCATTACTGCGGAAAATACGATTCCAAGTTCTATCGCAGACGCTATCAATTTGAAAGTATTTGATAAATTACCGGAAGGAATTACAGTAGATGAATCCTCGATTCAAATGAGTGTACCAGAAGGGACGTATACGTTTGATCCAAATGTAGGACAATTGAGTTTCCATCTTGGACAGTTAACAAGTGGGAATGTAGCTACGATGACATTTGAAGGTGTTTTAAATGAGAAATCACTGGAAAAGGTTGTTGTAAATACTGTTTCAGCTAAAGTAGACCTTCCAAATGGTGGCGGAGAATTTGAGCCCAATCCAAGTAACCCAGCAACCATCATGATTCAATCAAAAGAACCTAAATTAGTTGGAGAAAAGTCACATAAAGATGTAAATGGTGGCGAAGTAAAAGTTGGAGATACGATTCAATATACAGTTCGTGCTAAACAAGAAGAAGTAGGGGCATCATTGAAGAATACGGTCATTGAAGATACATTACCTGAGTATTTACAGTACAAAGAAGGTAGTGGAAAGATTATCAAAATGATAGATGGAAAGCAACAAGAAACACAGCTTCCAGTTCATGCCCAAAATAATAAACTTGTCGCTCAGCTTGGTGATATTCGAAATGTAGAAGAGTATATTTTTACGTTTGAAGTAGAAGTATTACGATCTGGGGCGGGAAAAGCTTTTTCAAATGAAGCCCATGTAAAAGGAAATAAACCAATTATAGATAAAGATGGAACTGTTAAGTTAGGGAAAGAAGTAAACCTAACTGTTCAAGATCAAGGCGAGTTAGCTATCAAGCCGTATGATGAGCCTACAAAACCGATGGACCCAGAAAATCCAAAAGAGCCTATCGATCCAGTAGATCCAACCACCCCAGATAAGAAACCAAGCGAAGGTACGAAAGGGCCTTTAAGTATAGATTTCGTGTCCTCCTTACGATTTGGGGAACAAGTCATATCTTTTAAGGATAAAACATATTTTGCAAAAGCCCAAGAATTTGCAGATGGTTCTCAAAAAATGAACTATGTCCAAATAACAGATAATCGTATGAATGGGGCTTCTTGGACACTATCAGTAAAACAAAATGGACCATTGAAAGATGAGGAAGGCCATGAATTAGATGGAGCTAAAATTACATTCCACAATGCGGAAGTGTTATCCAGCAATCAAATGCCTGAATTATCACTTGTAAAGGATTCGTTCGAGGTCACAAATGATATACAGGATGTTTTAGTAGGGAAATCTGGTACAGAAGAATCCACATATGTATATCGTTTTGGAGATGAAGAAACCAAGGAATCTAGTATTCAATTAGAAGTACCTGGTGAAACACCGAAGTATGCAACAACATATAAAACATCATTAACTTGGTTATTAAGCGATGTACCAGTGAATTAGTAGAAGGTACAATCCTATACAAATACAAACCATTTGTAAATGAATGAAAATGCTCCCGAAAACGGGACACATATCAAAATAGCCAAACCGTCTATTTTCTATATTCTTTAAGGGATAGGTGGTTTGTTTTTTCTTGAATTCGCACATAATTGTAGCAATAAATATATTCTCATACACTTGTAACCGTCAAGTAGTATGTAGAATGGAACACTTTTTGCTAAAGATGTTGTTCCAGTTCTAGGAACGTCTTCTAAGAGAACATGTCCCTTTGCTATAATAGCAATGACCGCTAATTCAATTGCCTCGTTTTCACCTATCATTACCTTTTTTGAGTGGAATAAACTTTTTACATTTATAAGTAGGAAAGGCTATGGCCGTGGCCTGTCCTACTAATCTGAGTATGTTTTTGATTTTATGATTGCTAAGAAGAATGTAATAATAGAAATTACGATGCATGAGAGCGATAATAGAAAAAATGATGCAAAAAATAAACAAACTAGTAAAACTACAATTGAGACTAATACTGGTTGGAAATATACAAAGATTAAATTTTTTAAATTCATCCCCACATTTACATATACTTAACTACTTTCAATACTGCTCTTTATTTTGGATAGCCAACACAAATAGAAGGTTTAAAGGTTCCGAATTTCTAATGTCACTTTCTAGTTTCTTGATATACGGATTTCTAACTAAAAAATAATTGTATTTTTCAGATAAATAACTTATTATAAAATAAGTATTTTAGAAAAAGAAGGTAGGAGATTAAATTTCTGATTATTTAAATTATTTAGCTGTTTTTGAAAAAGAGAGAAGATGACGCTTGCTTTATTTGTTGTTATACCATATTTTGCTTATAAATGATAGGTGAGGAGGAAAGAAAGTGGCAAATACAGAACTGAAAAGAGGATTGGAAGCTCGTCATATTCAGATGATTGCTTTAGGAGGTACGATTGGCGTTGGTCTATTTATGGGATCAGCCAGCACGATTCAATGGACGGGTCCATCAGTCATGCTCGCTTACGGAATTGCCGGAATTTTTATATTTTTTATTATGCGTGCGATGGGAGAAATGTTATATGTAGAGCCTGGAACAGGTTCGTTTGCGACATTTGGTCATAAGTATATCCATCCGTTAGTTGGTTATATGACAGCATGGAGTAACTGGTTTCAATGGGTTATTGTCGGAATGTCAGAAATTATAGCAGTTGGAGCATATATGCAGTATTGGTTTCCCAATCTTCCAGCGTGGATACCAGGTGTGATCGCAATGGTCATTCTTGGATCTGCAAACTTAATTTCAGTGAAATCATTTGGTGAATTTGAATTTTGGTTTGCGATGATTAAAATTGTAACGATTGTATTAATGATTGTTGCAGGATTTGGGCTTATCTTTTTTGGGCTTGGTAACGGTGGGAGTGCTATTGGATTGTCGAATCTTTGGGAACATGGTGGCTTTTTTACAGGCGGTCTGTCAGGATTTTTCTATGCTTTATCGCTTGTTGTTGGTGCCTACCAAGGTGTTGAATTAATAGGGATTGCTGCTGGAGAAGCAAAAAATCCGCAGAAAACATTAACAAAAGCGATTCAAAGTACCATTTGGCGTATTTTAATCTTTTATATTGGTGCAATTTTCGTTATTGTAACTGTGTATCCTTGGGACCAATTAAATACAATTGGAAGCCCGTTTGTTGCAACGTTTGCCAAAGTTGGAATTACAGCAGCTGCTGGATTGATTAACTTTGTTGTTATTACAGCCGCAATGTCTGGTTGTAATAGCGGAATTTACAGTGCAGGCCGAATGCTTTATACGTTAGGAAGGAACGGACAAGCACCAAAATATTTTACAAAGATTTCTCGTAATGGTGTTCCTTTATTCGGTACAATAGCTGTGTTAATTGGATTAGCAATTGGCGTTCTATTAAGTTACATTGCACCAAAAAACTTATTCGTATATGTTTATAGTGCAAGTGTACTTCCTGGTATGATTCCATGGTTTGTTATTTTAATAAGTCAAATTCGGTTTAGAAAAGGAAAAGGGCATGAAATAGAGAATCATCCATTTAAAATGCCATTTGCACCTGTATCAAATTATGTCACCATCGCCTTTTTGATTATGGTATTAATTGGAATGTGGTTCAATAACGATACAAGAGTTTCACTCATTGTAGGAGTAATTTTCTTAGCAATTGTTGTCATTAGTTTTTATGCTTTTGGAATCGGGAAACGCATTGTAATAGAAGAAAAAGATGGAATGATAAATAAATAATACTGCTTGCGCCTAAAGATGTTTAGATTGAGAAAAAGAGAGTGAAATATCATGTTCGATTTTCGTTTTATAGCATTTGGTAACGGTGCAAATGTGATATTCTATGATTTCACGTGCGAAAGAAGGCATTTGTATCGAGAATCATAAAATATTGCGATCGATTGCAACTGAATCTCTACATGCTAGTACATTGTGAATAAACTGAACGATTTGTCGAAAAAGTATGAGAATCTACAGGTACAATAATAAAGAGAGCAATATGTTTACAGCGATTTTTTAAGCATGGCGTATCACTGCCATGCTTTTTAAGTGTATGTTGCCATTTGCAGGTGATACTATGTTTGTTTCCACTTTCATGTCATTCATATAGAAAGTCATCTTAAAATAAAGTAGACAATGGACGTAAGCTTATCCACGCAGCCATTGATAACATTTCCAAATGAGACAAAAGAACATTATATATCCAAAAAAAGAATATGAATGATGCCAGTTTTCACTATGAGTAAACAATCCCAAATGTTCAGCTATTCGTTCAGAGAGACTGGCACAAATACCAATAAACATAATGAAGAGACTTCTTGAAAGAGTTGATAGATTGGTGGATACATATAGGAAGATGACAGTAAAGATTGGTAAGAGAAAACATGTAAAAGCAATATTCATTGTAAAGAGGGTCGGGAAAGGTCTTATCGGAAAATGATACATTTGTTTTTGTACGAAGAAAAAATCTAAGTACGTTCCAATGAAACAAGAGAGGATGACTGTAGTGATAAGCGCTAGATGATTATGCTTCTGATTCTTCCTCTTCTCTAAGAAAGATATTTTTCTTTGCCATAATAGCCAATTCAATTTTTTCAAGTGTTTTACAATAGTTAGCCATAATTTTCTCATTGTGAGGTTCTCCTTTATCTATTAAGTAGTTCACAATTCTCCAATCGGTAAACCAGTCGCCTTTTTCAGCTTCTGTATGTGTAATGTTTTGCCAAGCATAGAGTAATTCGGGACTATAGATACGATGTGCTCCTTTCCGTAATTGGCATTTTTTTATGCGCCGTCGATATAGTTCCCGATAAAAAGATTCATTTACATTAGAAAATAAATGTGGCCAGTAATCTTTTCGAGATCCTGTATGTGGGTGATTGTGTGCCCAAGTTATAATTTTGGCTAAGCGTTCTTTATTATGAAATAACAATGTATATAGCCGTTTACCGAGCATAATTCTCTCATGTAAAGAGGTAAAATGTTTCATCGTGTCACCAAGAAGCAATGCCTTTTTGTGAGTATCATCTTCATAGTATGGGAAAAGGATATGATTAAAACGGAAGAAATCAAAAAGTTTAAATGCAACGCTATTTAGGACAATCTTTTTAAAATGAGCATTTTGTATGATGCGTTTTTCTAAGTAACTTTGTTCATTAATAATGGTTGCTATGGCTAATGTATAGCGGTTACCTGTTTTCCAAAAATGGTTCCACATTGTTTCCATAAACGTTGAAACATGTAAATAAGGCAGGAGATAAAAGAGAGCTTTCGAACGTTTCAAGCTTTGTTCGTACAATAAAAATTGTGGATATACATCTTGGAAGATGAACCAGTTTCCACGCTCTAAGAAAGAGAAAAAGACAAATTGATCCTTTTCTGATAATAGCCTTGTATATAAATCCCCCTTTAAATCTGTCATATTCCAGCCGCCATTACGCGAGACCATATGTCCAAGTAAAGCCCATTGTATTTCAGGGTACTTTACATAAAATTGATAATAAGCCCGTGTTCTCGTTACATTGTTTTTATTTAAATGTTTTGTTTGCTCTTGAATATAATGAATTATCCATTTTTCCTCTTGGGTTAACTTTGATACAGGAGGGAAAGGTGCTTTCATCTGACTTTTTTTCTGCAATTCATTTTTGATTGCGATAAGGGAGAGTGGGATTGTTTTGGAAGACCGGTCCCAGTCGCAATTATATTTGTTCTGATCCATTCTAATCCCCCGTTCATATCCAGGTATTATTATGCTATTACGTACAGAAAGAATAAATGAGAAGTGTTTTTCAAAGGGAGCGAATTGTTCACACTCTTTTGTACAACCTTTTCATCATACGAATGAGGGATTTCATTTATGTAGTAGCGTATTAGTATAGTAATGGATAGAAGTATTATACAATGCACATGAAGGGGAAGGAATGATGAAGAATTGGGTTCAATTTAGAATTGCACGTCCAACTGATAAGTTTGAAGAGGTAATTACATTTTATAACAAAGGGTTGGGGTTAAAGCAAATTGGAGAATTTTATAATCATGAAGGATATGATGGGGTGATGTTTGGGCTACCTGATGCAGAATATCATTTAGAATTTACAAGACATCATAATGGTAGCCCATGTCCAGCTCCAACAAAAGATAATCTACTTGTATTCTATTTCACAAATCAATCTGAAATTCACAAAATAGCAAAACGATTACATACACTGGGATATGGTGAAGTAGAACCTGAAAATCCATATTGGAGAGAGAAAGGCATTACGATAGAAGATCCTGATGGATGAAGAATCGTACTTATGTATATAGAAAAGTAAAGGAGGATCAGATAGAGCTTTTGGCTATTTCATTTAGAAATTAGGCTGTTACTGGGAGTTGAAATATTATTCTTATATGAAAAAGAGCTTATGGAGATGGTGGAATCTTCATAAGCTCTTTTGTTTTTCTATTTATCAACTATTGTTAGAATGTTAAATTAATAATTAATTATGCGGTATATGAATAATTGTTATTTATTTTTTGGGGGAGGAAAAACTTTTAAATTTGACAAAATTCCAAACGATGGATTTCTATACAAATATAAAAAATAGTGTAGAAATCTGTCATTTAATAGACGTTTACATTGGAACTGATTCTGTATAGTCTTTGTGGTGTAAGGGCATCTATCCCTTATATAAAAATGATAAGGAGGTTATAAAAATGAAAAAAATGAAAAAATTTGCTGGGGTGGCGTTAACAGGAATAATTGGGTTAAGTGGATTGCTTTTTTTAGAACCGAATGTGAGTGCTGCAAAAATACCGGAGCTTGGGGATGAAAACTTTAACACAATTACAGTCTTTTTGAAGCAAAATGAGGGATATATACTGAGTGGGAGAAGTATTGATATTCTTTCAGGTGATGTTGAAGCAGTTATTTTAAATAAATATACCATCCAATTTGAAAAGCCTGGCCAATACATTGTTCGAGTGAATGGCTGTATTTATAATGATGTTTATACTTTTATAGTTGAAGAGTAGAAGAGTATATGATGGAATGGTTTGCATGAATCAGCAGTAGCGAAGAATCCACTTTTAGTTTAGAAAGTGGATTCTTTTACTTTTTAAATGTGAAAAGATGCATATGTGTGGCAAAATGAGATGAATACAGTCAAAAAAGTTAAAAAATTTAGTTTTAAGGATTATAATAGAAGGAGATGGAGAAAAAGGGAGTGACGATAGATGAGACAAGAATTAATAGAAAGATTTACACGATATGTAAAAATTGATACACAATCGAATGAAGAAAGCCATACAGTACCATCAACACCAGGACAAATTGAGTTTGGAAAACAATTAGTTGAAGAATTAAAACAAATTGGTTTGATTGAAGTAACGATGGATGAAAATGGATATGTCATGGCAACACTTCCTGCCAATACAGATAAAGATGTTCCTGTAATTGGATTTTTAGCTCATTTAGATACAGCAACTGATTTTACCGGGAAGAATGTAAAGCCGCAAATTCATGAAAATTTTGATGGGAAAGCTATTACATTAAACGAAGAATTAAATGTCGTATTAACACCAGAGCAGTTTCCAGAGTTGCCGTCTTATAAAGGACATACTCTTATTACAACTGATGGAACGACGCTTCTTGGTGCGGATGATAAAGCTGGTTTAACAGAAATTATGACTGCGATGAATTATTTGATACATAATCCACAAATTAAGCACGGAAAGATTAGAGTGGCATTTACACCGGATGAAGAGATTGGACGCGGACCTTCTCATTTTGATGTGAAAGCGTTTGGAGCATCTTTTGCTTATACAATGGATGGAGGCCCACTTGGAGGATTAGAATATGAGAGTTTCAATGCTGCAAGTGCTAAACTCACTTTTAAAGGGAATAATACGCATCCAGGTACAGCAAAAAATAAAATGTTAAACGCTAGTAAGATAGCGATGGAATTCCACAGTCAGTTACCAGCCGAAGAAGCACCTGAGTATACGGAGGGGTATGAAGGGTTTTATCATCTTCTTTCTTTAAATGGAGATGTAGAGCAAAGTAAAGCATATTACATTATTCGTGATTTTGATCGCGGTAATTTTGAAGCTCGAAAAAATAAAATCAAGCAAATTGTAGAGAAAATGCAAGAAAAATATGGCGAAGAAAATATTATTCTTGAGATGAAAGATCAATATTATAATATGCTTGAGAAGATCGAACCAGTAAAAGAGATTGTGGATATTGCTTATGATGCGATGAAAAATTTAAATATTGAGCCAAATATTCAGCCGATTCGCGGAGGAACAGATGGTTCTCAATTATCGTATATGGGATTACCGACTCCAAATATTTTTACAGGGGGAGAAAATTACCATGGAAAATTTGAGTATGTTTCTGTAGATAATATGGAAAAAGCTACACATGTCATTATAGAAATAGCACGGTTGTTTGAAGAACGAGCGTAAGAAAGAAATCCAGGTAGTAAAATAAAATTTGCTATCTGGATTTTTTACCATATACAAAGGGGATAGGGACCATGAATCAAGATGAGCTAATAGGGTTTATTGGTACGTATACAAAGGGAGAGAGCGAAGGGATTTATCGTTTTATTTTAGATGTGAAATTAAAGGAAATAAGAGATATAGAAGTGGTAGTACATATAGAAGATCCGACTTATTTTGCGATTCGTCATGATAATCAATATTTATATTCTGTTGCAAAAAACAATGGATTGGGCGGAGTAGTTAGCTTTTTGATTGACACGAACACAAAACAACTGACCGAACTCAATAGGCAAATGGTTAAAGGGCCATCGCCGTGTCATGTAAGTATAAATTCAAAGGGTAATAGAGTGGTGGCTGCAAATTATCATAAAGGGACACTTCAATTTTATATGGTGAATCGAGAAAATGGAATATTAGAAGGAGCATCGATTACGTATCATAGTGGTTCTGGTCCAAATAAAGAAAGGCAAGAAAGACCACATGTTCATTATGCTGGATTTGCGCCTAACGAAGCATATGTTATAGCAGTCGATTTAGGCACCGATCAGTTAATGACTTATAAAGAAAAAGAGGGAAGGTTAACAGAAATACAGAGCTTATCTGTTCATCCAGGAAGTGGTCCAAGGCATCTTGTGTTTCATCCAAATGGTAACTATGCATATGTATTGACTGAACTGAGTTCAGAAGTCATCGTATTGACATATGATAAACAAAGGGGAAGATTTCAACAAATCCAATCTATTTCAGCTCTGCCTAAAGCGTATGGCGGAAGTAATTATGGAAGTGCGATTCAAATTTCTTCTGATGGAGAGTTTATATACGCAGCAAACCGCGGGCATAATAGTATTGCAATTTTTCGAGTCAATCAAGATTCTGGGAAATTGACATTTTTAGAGGCTATATCAACGGAAGGAAATTGGCCACGAGATTTTACACTTGATCCGACAGAACATTTTATTATTGTTGTGAATGAAAGATCTAACAATCTTATTTTATTTTCTCGAAATAAGACTACTGGACAATTAACACTTGTACAATCGAATGTAAGTGTGCCTAGTCCAGTGTGTGTGAAGTTTTTGCATAAAGAATAAAAAGAAACCTATTTGTCTTTCTTCTCAGATAAATAGGTTTCTTTTTGTGTGTTTTATTAAAATATTTCAAATCATTCTTGAAATATTTTTGTATGGAATATATAATTAATAACGATAATCATTATCATTATCAATTGGAGTGGAAGATTATAGAATAGAGGAAGTGGATGCATGCGGTTTATTGTAGGGTAGAGGATATATTATTAGAAAAAAGATATAACATGCAAAATATATCAATTTTTTGTGATATTTAATATTGGGGAGGAGAAGTATTCAAATGAACAAGAAATTATTTACACTAGGAATGGTGACAGTATTAAGTATTGGCCTTGCTGCTTGTAACAGTGCAGACAAAAGTTCAGGAGAACAAAAGCAAACATCGAAAGCAACAGAAACAAAAAAAGATGAAAAAAGAAAAATTACATATTTAGGGAAAGAATATACGGTGCCTGCGAAAGTGACAAATATCGTAACATCTAGCTTAGAGTCAATGGAAGATGCAGCTGTTCTTGGTATTAAGCCAGTAGGTGCAATAACAGTAGGGGGAAAATTACCTGAGTATTTAGCAAAAGATTTAGAAGGTGCGAAGTCTGTTGGGGAGAAAATGCAACCGAACTTCGAAACGTTACTTCAACTAAAACCAGATGTCATTACTTCTAGTTCAAAATTCCCACCGGAAACAGCTGAGAAGTTTACAAAGATCGCTCCAACATTCCCAGTATCACATATCTCAACAAATTGGGAAGAAAACTTAAAATTAATGGGAGAGTTATCTGGTAAAAAAGAGAAAGCGGAAAAAATTATTAAAGATTACAAAGCTGATGCCGCAAAAGCGAAAGAACAAATTGGTAATACATTAAAAGATAAAAAGGTTCTTGTTATTAGACTAAGAGCTGGTAACTTATATCTGTATCCAGAAAGTGTATACTTCAATCCTGTTATTTATAAAGATTTAGGATTAACTGTTCCAGAAGAAATCAAGTCTGTAAAAGCACAAGAAGCAATCTCTTTAGAAAAATTAGCTCAGAGCAATCCAGATTATATCTTCTTACAATTTGAAAAGAGCGAGAATAAAGATAAACCACAAGTATTAGAAGATTTGCAAAAAAATCCAATTTGGCAAAGCATCAATGCTGTAAAAGATAAAAAAATATTTATAAATGCTGTTGATCCAATGGCGCAAGGTGGTACTGCTTGGAGTAAAACAACGTTTTTAAAAGAAGCTGTCAAAAATTTATCTAAATAATTCAATAAGTAAGGTGCGTTGAATGATATGCGGAAAATAAATTCAGTACCAATGATAATTTTATGTTTCGCACCCATATTTATTTTATTTACAATGATGCTTTCTATTTTTTATGGGGCGAAAAATATTGATTTTGAAACAACTTGGAATGCATTATTTCATTTCGATTCAAGCAATGTAAACCATAATATTATTATTACTTCTCGTTTACCAAGAGTAGTTGCGGCTCTTTTAGTAGGAGCATTTTTAGCCATATCAGGAGCACTTATGCAGGGGATGACAAGGAACTATCTTGCATCCCCTTCTATTATGGGGGTAACAGACGGTTCTGCATTTGCCATTACCATTTGTATGGTGTTTTTACCAGGAATATCTTCTGTTCAAATGATTTTATGTTCTATGATTGGTTCGGCGCTAGGAGCAGGAATGGTTTTCGGCTTTGGTTCATTATTGCGAAATGGTTTATCACCAGTTCGATTAGCGATTATCGGAACTGTAATAGGTACCTTTTTAAGTAGTGTTTCAGCTGCGATTGCATCGTATTTTCAAATTTCTCAAAATATTAGTATGTGGTATAACGCGAAGTTGCATCAAGTAGATCCAAATATAATCAAATTGGCAATTCCTTTTGGGATAGTTGGGATTATATTAGCACTCATCATTTCAAAATCTATTACGATTCTTTCATTAGGAGAAGAGGTTTCTATTAATTTAGGACAACGTACAAACCTTGTAAAAATAACTGCAATTATAGCAGTTGTATTATTGACAGGTACAGCTGTTGCACTGGTTGGAAAAATCGGATTTGTAGGATTAATTATTCCACATATGACCCGTTTTTTAATCGGGGTGGATTATAAATGGATTATTCCTTGTGCAGGAGTAATTGGTGGTGTGTTTCTCGCTTTATGCGATGTATTAAGTAGATTTGTAAATTATCCATTTGAAACACCAATTGGAGTTGTTACCTCTCTAATTGGAATTCCTTTCTTCCTTTATTTAATTCATACAAGAGGAGGAGAGAAACATGCTTAGAGATTTAAATAAGCGTTATATCATGACAATGGGGATTACGATCTCTTTCATTTTGGGTGCTATTTATATAAGTGTAACGAATGGAACTTTCGATATTTCCATTATAGATGTATTCCGAACAATATTTCGGATTAATCCTGTACCTGAACATGACTTAGTTATATTTGATTTTCGGCTACCGCGAATTATCATTGCCGCATTTGTAGGACTCGGTCTTGGAATTGCTGGTGCAGTGGTTCAAGGGATTACAAGAAATGGATTAGCGGACCCTGGTATTTTAGGAGTTAATGCTGGAGCAGGAACGGCAATCGTTATTTTTATGTTTTTCTTTCAAGGACAAATAAAGAGTACAGACTGGGTTTCTATTATGATGATGCCATTGTTTGGTTTAGTTGGCGGCTTAGGAGCAGCTATATTAATCTATATGTTTTCTTGGCGAAATGGAAGATTAGATTCACAGCGTCTTTTATTAACAGGAATTGCGATTGGATCAGGATTTGGAGCTTTCTCTATGTATATATCGTTAAAAATGAAAGCGACGGACTTTGAAATGGCTGCTGTTTGGGTTTCTGGAAGTATATATAATTCAAACTGGCAATATATTGTTGCGATGTTGCCATGGCTAATTATCTTAATTCCAATTGTGAAAAGAAAAGCGTACTTGCTTGACCTGTTTCAATTAGAAGAAACAAGTATCACGAGTTTAGGGGTTTCGGTAGAAAGAGAAAAATCGATTTTACTATTAAGTAGTATCGGCTTGGTAAGCGCCTGTGTTTCTGTTGCAGGAAGTATTGGATTTGTAGGATTAATGGCACCACATATCGCAAAACGTTTAGTCGGCATTCAACATAAGTATGTTATTCCTACATGTGGTGTAATTGGTATGTTACTTGTCATTGTTTCAGACTTTATTGCCAAAACAATTTTTACACCTGTAGAGTTACCGGTTGGAATTGTCATTTCCATTATTGGTGTACCATATTTTCTCTATTTGTTATACAAAGCGAAAGCGTAAGAGGAGGGAGAAATCGTGAAAGTATTACGTACAGAACATCTAGAAACAAGTTATGAGAAATTGACAGTATTTCGTGATTTAAATGTAGAAATACAAAAGGGAAAAGTGACAACCATTATCGGCCCGAATGGATGTGGGAAATCTACTTTATTAAAAACAATGGGACGTATTGTAAAACAAAAAAACGGTAAAGTATATTTGCAAGATCAAGATTTACATACGATTCCAACGAAAGAAATCGCAAAGCAACTCGCTTTACTTCCGCAAAATCCGATTGCACCAGGAGAGCTGAAAGTAGAGGAATTGATTTCTTATGGTCGTTATCCACACCGGAAGAATGTGAATAAACGATCAGCTGAGGATACAGAAGTGATTGAATGGGCTTTAGAGATTACAAAAACAGCAGCATTTCGCAATCGTCAAATTGCAAATTTATCGGGCGGTCAGAGACAAAAAGTATGGTTGGCGATGGCGTTAGCACAGGAGACAGAGGTTCTTTTGTTAGATGAACCAACAACCTATCTTGATATGTCCCATCAATTAGAAGTGTTACAAATTGTGGAACGATTAAATAAAGAACATCATTGTACGGTTGTAATGGTGTTACATGATATTAATCATGCGGCGCGGTTTTCAGATGAGATTATTGCGATGAAAGATGGGAAGATCATGATGACTGGAAGTCCTGTAGAAATCATTACAAATGAAGTATTAAGAAGTGTGTTTCATATTAATGCACGCGTTATGATAGATCCTTACAATGGTGCCCCTGTATGTTTTGGGTATGATAGTGTTACGAACGAAGATACAGACTTGTATGCAACAAGCTAAGAAAAGAAAAAAGAGAGGCGATCATTATATGAATACATACATAGAAAGAGAAACTGTTATCGTTTCTGGAGCAGAGCAATGGGAGATGTATTCAGATATTGGGAAGCGTAAATATCGAATTTATATTTCAAAGCCTAAGCAGCCAGCTCCAGACAGTGGATATCCTGTCATTTATGTATTAGATGGGAATGCATACTTTCAAACGTTTCAAGAGGCGATGAAGGTTCAGTCAGGAAGAGCTGAAAAAACAGGAGTTCCTGCTTCTATTATTGTTGGGATCGGCTATCCAATTGAAGGAGTGTTTGCGGGTGCAGAAAGATGTTACGATTTTACTCCTTATCCGCTCTCAGTAGATGCACCGCCGAAGCCTGATGGAAAACCGTGGCCAAAGTCGGGAGGAGCAAATAAGTTCTTAGCATTTATTCAAGAGGAATTGAAACCACAAATTGAGAAAAACTTTACTATTAATCCAAAAAAACAGACAATATTTGGACATTCATTTGGTGGATTATTTGCATTGCATATATTGTTTACAAAAGTCAGTGCGTTCCAAAATTATTTCATCTGCAGCCCCTCCATTTGGTGGAACAATCAATTGGTTCTTGAAAATGAATTGAAATTTATAGACAAATGGAGCCAAATGAATGATGAGGTTCGAGTTTTCCTTACAGTTGGCGGAGCAGAAAGAGGCCATATGCTTCAAGATGCAAATGCATTATCAGAACGTTTATCCAAACTGGAGAATCATAAGTTTCAATTTGCTTTTTATGAAGCGGAAGGAGAGAATCATGCATCAGTAGTCCCAACGGTTTTAAGTAAAGGATTGCGCTTTGTAAGTAATATCCTTTAGTTATTCCTTTAAACAACTAAGAGATGTGTGATTTATATAATCATGCCAATCTATTAACTAGAAATTTTAAAGCGAGCGAGTCGGTTTTCTTATTTGAATCGTTTTATCTTCCACCTTTAAAAGAAGTAAGGGGAAGATGAAGCGTTTTTTCTTTTTGAAGAAAAATCATCGTTCACGTTTTTTCCACTATTTGTGGGAAGCTATATTCCCATCGTAAACAAAGAAACGAAATAGAAGTGGGTAGGATTTTCCGTAAAAGTTGAATTGGTGAAGGCTTTTATGGAATAGTAAGTGAAGGAATTCAATGATTCTTTTTATAAGTATAATAAGTTCTTGTCCCCCATCAATAGGAATAATAAAACTATTTTTGAAAACATGGATGTATAGAGTAGAAGGAAACTTGTATGAAGAGTCTTATTAAGGTTTAATGGTATGAATAAAGTACTTAATTGAAGATGTTTATGTAGAGTATATCTGTATGTATATTTTATGCTATAAATGTTATACTCCGAGTAGATGATATTATACTATAGATGAATTGGAAAATAATTTTATGAATGAATATCTATTTGTTAATACAATTGAAACTTTAAGAAGGTGATAAAATGAGCCATAATGAACAGAAAGCAGCTACTACGCATAGATCGGATAAAGAAAAAGAACAAATTATAAATCGATTAAAGAGAATTGAAGGACAAGTTCGAGGTATTCAAAATATGATTGAAAATGATCGATATTGTGTGGATATTTTAGTACAAATTTCTGCCATTAATGCAGCGATGAAGAAAGTCGGAATGAGTATTCTCAAAAATCATACGCATCATTGTGTTTCTCATGCTATTCAAGATGGTAATGGGGATGAGGCAATAGAAGAGCTAATGAGAGTCTTTGAAAGGTTTTCGAAAGCGTAAAAAAAGCGAGCTAGTAAAGAACTAGCTCGCTTTTTTACTGATTATTTTACGGCTTCTTTTAATTCTTTGCCGGCTTTAAATGCAGGTACTTTAGAAGCTGCAATTTGCATTTCTTCACCTGTTTGTGGATTACGACCTGTGCGAGCAGCTCTTTCACGTACTTCGAATGTACCAAAGCCGATAAGTTGTACTTTTTCGCCAGCAGCTAAAGTATTTGTAATAGATTCTACTACAGATTGTACAACAACAGTAGCCTCTTTTTGAGAGATTTCTGCTTTTTGTGCTACGCTTTTAATTAATTCTGTTTTATTCATTTTTTTCACCTCATATGTAATACTATTTGTATTTGAGTTGTTATTATAACGCATAAAAGTGTGGAGAACAAGTGTACGCTGATAGATTCACAAAAAATACATTGTTTGTATCGAAAACAACACTATTTTCCCCATTCATAAAGAGAATTATACCATTTGAACCAATATTTTATAAGGATGATATACGATTTACCATACGATAGTTTATGTTCATAATGTAAAGTTGCTGTTTATAAAGCATAAATCAGTGCATTTAAACAGATACCGATTTTTTTTCAGTAGATGCTGTTGTTATTTTCGATTGCTGTTTATAAGCTAGGAAATAAGGAAGAGCTACAAACAGCATCCCTCCTACTAAATTTCCAAAAAAGACAACAATAAAATTTGGAAAATAGTCTGCCCAAGTGACATGACCAGCGAAGATAGCAGCTGGAATGACAAACATATTTGCAACAACGTGCTGAAAGCCTATTGCGACAAAAGTCATAACAGGAAACCAAATGCCAATCATTTTCCCACTAAACTCTTTACTTCCCATGCTGAGCCAAACAGCTAAACAAACGAGCCAGTTACATCCAATAGCAGAAAAAAATGCTTGTATAGCTGTATCATGAAGTTTTGATTGTGCGATAGATACCGTTTTTGCTAAAAATTGTCCTTCAGTTAGTCCAACGATATGTCCAAAGAAATAAGCAACAAAAACAGCGCCAATAAAGTTACAGATTGTAATAATACATAAGTTCTTTACAACGTTGAAAAAAGTAATACGCTTTTGAAACCAAGCCATCGATATTGTCATCATATTACCTGTCACTAATTCGGCACCAGCAAGAATAACAAGAATAAGACCAATCGGGAAAACAGCTGCCCCTAGAAAAGTAGAAAATGATCCTAAGGCTTTTGGCATTGTCCCAATCACACGAATATCAAGCAAATACCCTAACGCTATGAAAGCGCCGCCAAAAAAACCGAGAATAAGCATCGGAAGTAGAGGCAGTAATGCTTTCTTCTTACCTAAATCAGCTGCCAAATTGGCAATTTCATGAGGTGCATAAACAGACATAAGAAATCCCCTCCGTTGTTTCGCATCATCATTATGAATCATTAGAAAATATGAAAAAAGATTGTAAATAACAATGATGTCTTCTCAATTATTCTATATAAAATTTGTATCTATGCTATAAGTTAGCGAGATGAATAATGTATTTATTCATAATGATTATGTGTTGTGGTATAGAACCAATTGTTGAATAAGAAAGATGTCATTCAATATGTTATAAAATATGTATAAATTTGTCAATTGCGTTAGAATAGTAAAAAAGGAGGAGAGAATCCTGTTTTACGCAATTTTCTATAAAATCATACAAGTGAATGTTTAATCGGTGGGGCTTCATCCCCACCGATTATGAGTCTACCTTAACATATCGGATAACATCTACTAAACTGAGTTTTCCTTATAACAAGACAATATGTTTTAGCAAACTTTCAAATGCTGAGATATAAAGAAAGTAGGTTATGAATATAAATAGAGAAAAGTTTTTAAAGTCGTAACTAACATTATTTTAGATTATGAAGTGTATGAAAGTATGTTCGATAAGTATGAGAACATGCATAGTTATTTTTGGCACCCCAATTGAAGAAAATAGAGAGTAAGGATATGGCTCATGAAACTATTCTACTAACGAATTTGATAAAAGTGACCATGCTATTAACCCATGCATGACTAGAAAAAATACATATATTGGTAGTATAGCCAGTCTTATGGTTAAACAGATACAAAGGAGAGAATCAGTATGAGTAATTTTCAAAATGAAGATCCATGTCCAATTGAAGTACCTTGCGAAGTGACAGGGCAAAATAGAGTTCCACTGTCAGATGTCGGTGCAACGCCTATCCTTACTCCAGGAACACCGATTGTAAAAGTTCCAGTTGTATTAGCGGAAAGAACACTTCAAATTGTCGTTGAAGCGAATGTTCCATTAGAGCCAGCAGCATCGGAGATTAAGCGTGTGTTAAAAAATGCATTTTTAACACAATGTAAATTAGTACCAGTAGCGTTTACTCCTATTCCTGGTACTAATTTTCGTCAAGTGACAAGAGCGAAACTATTTGTAGAAGGTTACATTCGAAAAAATATTGAATATGCTTCTGGTGATTGTAATGCGGCATTACTTGATAGAATCGCACACATTCCGTTTGCTGGTTTTGCTGATTTAACAGAAGCAGATTTTTTGACACGGCCTATTATCGCATCTTCGTCTGAAGCTACTTCTCGCTTTATCAACCCTCATAATGGAGATTTGTCGCGATTGGACAAATACTACTTTGAAAATACTGTTTTTTATAATGAACAACCATATTGTGAATTAATTAGTGCGGCTTTCTTTGAACTGGATTATTCACCTCGCCCAACTAATTTGAATGAGGTGTTCACAGAGCTTCGAGAAAAAATCGTTTTAGACCTTACTGTGAAAGTATTACAAACACAGCAAGTACAAGTAACAGGGTTATAATGAAAAAGGACATCCTCTTTTTTGTGAAAAGAGAATGTCCTTTTTTGCAGAGAGGGCATATATAACGTTGACAATAAATATATACATAATTATAAAGAGGCGATTTCATTCATCAGTTAGGAAGTGATACATGATGAATAAACCATGGATGAATTATGAAGAGATGAGTAACATCATTTCTAAGCAAAATGCTGTATATAAAGTTATTCAATTTGCAGATAAAGAGATGTATCCAGGTTGTGAGAGATACTCTAAATTTGTTAAAACTCCTTTTTCGATTATGAGGGATATAAAAGATTTTCTTATGCCTCCCATTATAAATGTGGTTAATGAAGAAATGTTTGTATATAAAAATCAAATATCCAATGAAAGAGATTCACGATTAGTAATGACGATCCAACAATATAATGAACAGCCGCATTGCTATTTGAAATCTACAAAAATTGTAGAAGACCGATCTCTTATAGAAGTTGGCAATGATTTTACTACAAACAATATAAATACAGGAAAGATGCAACAATCGTCTTTAACTTCTCTACATCAAATTGTCCCACCAAAAGAAAATGAAGAAAAAAATCTTTCTTTTCTCGCAACAAGGCTGCCTGTTCTGTTAGGAGATTATAAAATAGAATTAGCTTTAGAAGAAATGGTAATATTTCCTGGGAAGGTAGAAATAAGAGGAATCTCAAAGAATATTGTTGTAACGAGCAGTGGATTTATTCCAAAAGAAAAACTTAGGGCACACAAATATGTAAATAAAATGAAAGCAGGTAAGCTTTGGATTGAAGGATATGTGTTGCAACAGATTGATTATAAAATGCATTCAAAATATGCTCAAAGGTATCAAATGAAACAAAAGATGTTTGTAGAGCTAAGAGTGCAATTGTTGCAAAAACAAGAAGTACAGTTGGAGGATATAAAAACAATATTTTCATAGTAGATATGAAGCAATTTTCTTGACTTTTTATGTAGATATAAGGAAAATAGTTGAAAAGAAGGAGGGGTGATGATGGAAGAGTACGTATTAGAGCTCTATAACATGTTATATACGACAGATTGGCAAGATGTTATTTCCTTTCTGGGAATATTGTTTTGTATGAAGATGGTTCTTTTATATATGGAAGAGCATCGTATGTTCTATTCTTTCTCATCCCTGTCGGATTTACAGCAGGAGCCGATTTTCAAAAATATCCATATGTATAATCAGGAATTGCCGTTTATCCTATTCTTTATGATTCGCTTTATCACAGCGGTTGTAAAGAAAAAGGAAAGCGAAGAAGAAGACTGTGATGATCCCCCTTGTCATATAGCGCATGCTTTATAAGCTTAAATATAAGGAGGAGATTTACATGTGGTTTCGATTTCTTATGATCGGTTTCTTTTCAGCAACAGCCATTTTATTAATGGGATATCAAGTGTCTGAAATTTTTCAAGCGTATAGCGATATGTTTTTTAAGAAAAACTAATCGCATTGCTATTTCAACTCATAAGCGATACAATCCTTCTTAAGAAAGAGAATTAAGGAGGATTTTTTCTTTTTTGAACTTGTTTGTGTCAAAGTATTGTCACATTTTCACTATGCATAATATGTTAAAATAGTGAAGTTCATGATACATATGGAAAAGAAGAGGGAGTGAACAAATTGGCGGGTCATTCAACAAATCAGAAAAGCTATGCTTCCATTGTGATAACGCTTTCTATAATTGTTAATGCGATTATTTTATTTTTATTTTTTGGACCTGTAGGTTATAAGGGAGAAGTACATTTTGATGTAACGATCTTACCGATGTTAAATGCGATTTTTAACAGCTTTACATTTGTTTTCTTATTGGCGGGATTATTCTCCATTATTAAGAAAAATGTAAAAATGCATCGCGGTTTTATACTTGCGGCATTTACGACAACTTTGTTATTTTGTGTATCGTATTTAACGTATCATTACTTAGCACCAGCAACACATTTTGGAGGAGAAGGTGTCATTAAATATGTATATTTCTTTATTTTAATTACACATATTTTTCTCGCGGCCATTATCGTACCGCTCGCTTTATTCTCACTTGTGTTCGGTTTTACAAACCAGTTAACACGCCATCGTAAAATTGTGCGTTGGACGATGCCAATCTGGTTATATGTAAGTCTTTCTGGTGTTATTGTGTACTTAATGATTTCACCTTATTATTAATCAAAAATCTCAGCTATTAAAAAGGCTGAGATTTTTTTTATGGACAGTGAATATTTCTGAATAACAAGAAAAAACGGTATGCAAAAATTTCGTAATCTAATGCAGCTTATATTGGTCAAGGGGGCAATTAGATGAATTGAGAAATGAAATTCCATTATTTAAGGAAACGGTTCTTCTCGTATATGGAGGAAGATAGAAACATATAGTGACCTTCTTGATGTATTCCGAGAAGGTTGTTTTTGGATGAGTTTGAATGTTTTTGGTTGATTTGTGTGAGGGTTTTTATTATACTGTAATCAAAGAAGAGGTGAATGATATGTTAACGCCTGAACGTCATCAGCTTATTTTAAAGCTTGTGAAGGAATATAATGTTGTGAAATTGCAGGAGTTAGTAGAAAGGACAAAAAGTTCGGAATCAACTATTCGTCGTGATTTAGCACAGCTAGAAAAACAACGCTTATTAAAAAGAGTGCATGGTGGAGCTTCCGTGTTATCGGGAAAAGGTCAAGAGCCTACAATGGTTGAAAAATCAACCAAAAACATTCAAGAAAAACGAGCGATTGCTAGTTTGGCAGCTTCTTTAGTTGAAAAGGGTGATTGTATTTATTTAGATGCAGGGAGTACAACGTTTGAAATGATTCCATATTTAATAAATAAGGATGTGACAGTTGTCACAAATGGATTGATGCATATAGAGGCTTTAGTTGAAAATCATATTCGTGCATATTTGCTTGGTGGAATGATGAAAAGTCAAACAAAAGCTTTAATTGGTGCAATGGCACAAGAAAGTATGCAGAAATATCGATTTGATAAATGTTTCTTAGGAGCAAATGGTGTGCATGAACAACTTGGATATACAACGCCAGATCCAGAGGAAGCACTACTAAAAAAAATGGCATTAACATTAGCGAATGAAGGATATTTTTTAGTTGATGAAAGTAAGTTTTCCGAAGTTGCGTTTGCTAAGATTGCTAATATTGAAGATGCGAAAATGATTACTAACGCACTAGAAGAGATAGAAGAATATAGGAAAAAAACGAATGTGATTGAGGTTGATAAATCATGATCTATACAGTGACATTAAATCCATCTATTGATTATGTTGTTCAAGTAGAGCCCTTTATGTTAGGAACTGTGAACAGAGCGGAAAAAGATATGAAATTCCCCGGAGGAAAAGGAATTAATGTATCACGCGTACTCCATCGTCTTGGTGTTCAAAATATTGCTCTTGGTTTTACAGGAGGATTTACAGGAGAATTCATTAAAAGTGTATTGAAAAGTGAAGATATTAATACTGATTTTGTTCAAGTAGATGGAGATTCAAGAATCAATGTGAAAATAAAAGGAAAAGAAGAAACGGAATTAAATGGCCAAGGTCCAATAATTACAGAAGAGCAGTTTCAGCAGCTTATGAAGAAGTTTGAAAAGATGCGAGCGGGGGATTTTGTTGTATTGGCTGGAAGCATTCCGTCCTCTATTCCTAAAAATTTCTATGAACAAATAGCGATGTATGGAGAAGAACGTGGTATTCAAGTAGTTGTTGATACAAGTGGTAGTGCTTTAAAGCATGTTATGAAAAATAACCCTTTTCTATTGAAGCCAAATCATTATGAACTTGGTGAATTGTTTGGAAAGGAACTTTCAACTGTAGAAGACATCCTTCCGTATGGAAAGAAATTAATTGCACAAGGTGTACAAAATGTTATTGTTTCTATGGCAGGAGAGGGCGCATTATTGTTTACAAATGATGGTGTGTATGAGGCAACTGTACCGAAAGGACAAGTTGTGAATTCCGTTGGAGCAGGAGACTCTCTTGTTGCAGGGTTTGTAGGAATATATGAACAAACAAAAGATATAATAAAAGCATTTCAATATGGTGTTGCAACAGGAAGTGCAACCGCGTTCTCAGCAGACTTATGTACGAAAGACAAGGTAGAAACATTATTATCGCAAGTAAACGTTACAAAACGATAGGGGGAACAGTATATGAAAATTACAGAATTGCTAAAAAAAGATACCATTATTATGGATTTGACAGCTTCAGATAAAGAAGCTGTCATTGATGAATTAGTAGAACGGTTGGAGAAAGCAGGAAGGTTAAATAGTCAAGCGGAATTTAAAGAAGCCATTTTAAAGCGAGAGGCACAAAGTACAACAGGAATTGGAGAAGGGATTGCAATCCCGCATGCGAAAACAAAAGCAGTTAAAGAACCTGCCATTTGTTTTGGAAGAAGTGTAAGCGGTATCAATTATGAATCTCTTGATGGACAACCTGCACACTTGTTTTTTATGATTGCTGCAAGTGAAGGGGCGAATAATACACACTTAGAAACTTTATCCCGTTTATCTACGTTATTAATGGATGAAGAATTTCGAAAACAACTATTAGAAGCGACAAGTCAAGAGGAACTTCTTCGTTTATTCGATGAGAAAGAGAATGAAAAAGAAGAGCATGTTGAGAATGTGAAACTTAAGAAAGATGAACCATATGTATTGGCAGTAACTGCTTGTCCGACTGGTATCGCTCACACATATATGGCTGCAGATAGTTTGAAAGCAAAAGCAGCGGAGTTAGGGATTGCGATAAAAGTAGAAACAAACGGCTCAACAGGTGTTAAAAATGCTTTAACAAAAGAAGATATTGAGCGAGCAACAGCTATTATTGTTGCAGCTGATAAACAAGTGGAAATGAATCGTTTCACTGGAAAATATGTAATACAAGTGCCGGTTGCAGATGGAATTCGGAAATCAGAACAACTCATTCAACGTGCGATTAAACAAGATGCACCGGTTTTCCAAGGAGTAAAAGATAGTAGAAACGCTGAAAAGACGGAAGAAGAACAAGGATTTGGTATATATAAGCACTTAATGAATGGCGTAAGCAATATGTTACCGTTTGTAGTTGGCGGCGGTATATTAATTGCATTAGCGTTTTCCTTTGGAGGAATTAAAGCGGAAGGACCTATAGCAGAGATGTTAATGAGTATTGGCGGCGGGAAAACGGGTGCGTTTCTATTTCTCGTTCCAATATTAGCAGGATTTATTGCGAGTTCTATTGCTGATCGTCCTGGATTTATGCCAGGGATTGTCGGTGGATTTCTAGCAGCACAAGCAAATGCTGGTTTTCTTGGTGGACTAATTGCGGGTTTTTTAGCAGGATATGTTGTTCTTGGTTTGAAAAAGGCATTTGCGAATTTACCAGTTCAGTTAGAAGGGATTAAGCCAGTTTTACTATATCCAGTCTTTGGACTATTAATTACAGGAATTTTGATGACGAAAGTTGTAAACCCACCTGTAGTTGCGCTGAATGAAGTTTTAACAAATTGGTTAAATAGTTTAGGTGGAACAAATGCTATCTTACTAGGGCTTATTTTAGGTGGTATGATGGCTATTGATATGGGTGGTCCAATTAATAAAGCTGCATTTACATTCGGAATCGCAGCAATTGAAGCTGGGAACTCTGGGATACATTCAGCTGTTATGGCTGGGGGAATGGTTCCTCCGCTTGCAATTGCACTTGCGACAACAATTTTTAAAGCAAAATATACAGAGGCAGAGCGTAAATCAGGGCTTACTAATTACATTATGGGAGCATCGTTTATTACGGAAGGTGCAATTCCGTTTGCAGCTGCAGATCCAATTCGTGTTATTGTAAGTTGTGTAGTTGGTTCAAGTATGGCTGGTGCATTATCGATGTTATTTCATATTACATTGCCCGCTCCTCATGGTGGCTTATTTGTTATTATGTTAGTGAATAAGCCCCTGTTATATATTCTGTCTATTGCAATTGGATCTATGATTTCTGCTCTTATGATGGGAATATGGAAAAAGAAAATACAATAAAAAATGTAAAGAACGGCTATCTAGTAGGTAGCCGTTCTTTTTTATAACGGTATATGTAATATTACCTTTTTAATTTGTAATAAAAAGGTAATATTATTTTGTTTCATGTAAAAAAATATGTATAGAAATAGAATAGAAATCTATTAAAAGTGATGTGAATCAAGGTAGAAAGGTAATTTTTTATATTCAAATGTATATTACAGACTATTAATAATTTGTTACGAATCGTTTGTAATTGTGTGATTTTCTTCATTAAAAAAAATCTGTTGTTATAATGAGGACACAAAAACAAAGCGAATGGAGGCTATTCATGAAAAAAATAGTTGGTATAGCAATAGCGGCGTTTTTTGGTTTTGGAATTTATGATTCTTCGGCTAAAGCGGAAACAGTTGTAACAACAGATGTACTCAATGTACGAGAAGAACCAACTGTGGAATCAACAGTTGTAGGAAAAGTGTTAAAAGGTCATGAACTACATGTTGTAAATACAGAAAATGGATGGTCACAAATTAAATGGAATGGTAAGGATGTATTCGTAAGCGCAGCGTTTACGAAAAATATGTATTATGTAACTGCAAATGCATTGAACGTACGTGCAGGAATGAGTGCGAGTTCAGAAATTCTCGGTACGCTAAAGAAAGATGATTTGATTGAAACAACGAATCAAATACAAAATGGTTGGCTACAATTTCATTATAATGGAAAAACAGCTTATGTTTATGCTTCTTTCTTAACAGAAAAAGCGCCTGTAAAAGTTGTAACACCTGTAAAGGAAAAAGCACCAGTAAAACAAGTGCAAACAAAGGCGCAAGTCGTACAATCAAAACCGGTAGTACAAGAAAAAAAGCAGACAC
Source organism: Bacillus cereus group sp. BfR-BA-01522 (assembly GCF_022662635.1). Lineage (NCBI taxonomy): Bacteria > Bacillati > Bacillota > Bacilli > Caryophanales > Bacillaceae > Bacillus > Bacillus cereus group sp. BfR-BA-01522. Next base: position 48,786 of record NZ_JAKUDY010000016.1, read on the forward strand.
AGGTAGTGCAATCAAAACCGAAAACTACAAGTGAACCTTCAGGTGGACGTGAACTAACGGTTGAAGCTACAGCATATACAGCTCATCCAAGTGAAAATGGTACATATGGCGGTCGAGTATTAACAGCAATGGGTCATGATTTAACAGCCAATCCGAATATGAAAGTGATTGCTGTTGATCCGAATGTGATTCCGTTAGGATCAAAAGTGTGGGTAGAAGGGTATGGAGAAGCGATTGCTGGTGATACTGGCGGTGCAATTAAAGGTAACCGTATTGATGTGTTAGTTGGCTCTGATGGAACTGCTAACCAATGGGGACGTAAGCATGTGAAAGTGAAAATTATAAAATAGTATATCATGAAAAAACCTGTTAGGAATTTCCTGACAGGTTTTTTGTATGTTAAAAGGGATATATAGTTCGACCAGTAATAATTTTATACATGCTACAAAATTGATTCTGTATATATTGTAGTGAATTGGATGATAATGAATCTTTATCAATTACTGTATGAAAGGAACGAAGCAGACAGTTTAACGCAAAATATAATTCTTCCTTGGTACAATCTTTTTCTTTTGTTGATATAGCAAGAATAAGTTCGTTTGTTAATTTTGAAAAATCAATAGGGGCTTGTCTTACATTCATGCTATCCTCTCCGATCATATTTTTTTATCATATATATGAAGAAGTGGAGAAATTATGTCTATTGTAAGAGTTTTATTAATATAATTTCATTTACCGAATTGAAAGAACTTGCATTTTAACAGTTAATATTGGTAAGATTGGATATAATGACGGAGTACATTACATAAAGAGAGTTGAAATATATGGAAGAAAAGCAACGTGAGAAAGTTGTTGTCATCATCGGTCCGACAGCTGTAGGAAAGACGAAGCTTAGCATTGAACTTGCAAAAGCGTTGAATGGTGAAATTGTTAGTGGAGACTCTATGCAAATTTATCGTACGATGGATATTGGGACTGCTAAAGTAACAGCTGATGAAATGGAAGGGATTCCGCATTATATGATTGATATTAAGGATCCAGAAGATTCGTTTTCTGTAGCGGAATTTCAAGAGCTTGTTCGCGGACATATTCGAGAAATTACAAAACGTGGGAAATTGCCGATTATTGTTGGTGGAACGGGTCTTTATATCCAATCTGTTCTATATGATTATCAATTTACAGATGAAGCAGGAGATACTGCATATAGAGAACGAATGGAAAAATTAGCTGAAGAACAAGGGGTAGAATTTGTACATAAAAAATTAGAAGAAGTAGATCCAGAAAGTGCAAAGCGTATTCATGCTAACAATGTAAGGCGTGTGATTCGAGCGCTAGAAATTTTCCAGACAACCGGGAAAAAAATGAGTGAGCAACTTGAAAAACAAAAAAATGAATTATTATATGATGTTGTCTTAATTGGCTTGACAATGGATCGTACAATGCTATATGATCGCATCAACTTACGTGTTGATCTTATGATGGAACAAGGGTTAGAGCAAGAAGTGAAACGCTTATATCAAAATGGTGTACGAGATTGTCAATCTATTCAAGCAATTGGTTATAAAGAGTTATATCGTTATTTTGCAGGAGCTACCTCGTTAGAAGAGGCGATATCGCAATTGAAAACAAATTCACGTCGATATGCGAAACGTCAATTAACTTGGTTTCGTAATAAAATGGATGTAGCATGGTTTGATGTTACAGATGGTGAAAAAACAGCAGAAATTTTGCGATATATAGAAGGAAAGCTCCAACTAAAGTCGAATAATAATTGAGTAGAGAAAAAGAGGAGGATTCGACATGAAGCAATCAATCAATATTCAAGATCAATTTTTAAATCAACTACGTAAAGAAAATACGTTTGTGACGCTGTACTTATTAAATGGTTTCCAGCTTCGTGGATTAATTAAAGGGTTTGATAACTTTACAGTTTTATTGGAAACAGAAGGTAAGCAACAGCTTATTTATAAACACGCTATTTCTACATTTATGCCTCAAAAGAATGTTGCAATTGAATTAGAATAGCAAATAAATGTACATAACAAAAAAGAGCGAGAATCTCGCTCTTTTTTTATTTATCTTGCACTTTCATGGAAATAACAAGAAACATGATTTAGGTTAAGCGATTCTAAATATAGTAAGTCGGATGTTAGTATCGCCTGTAGCAGGAATTGAGATTTCACCTAGAGTGGATTGAACAGTAATATTTGTGCCGGCTGTCAATGTTTCAATTGTTGTGAAAGAAAGAGAAGAACCAATTACATTACCAGAGAAATTATCACTTGGTACAGCTCCGTTTTGCGAAATACCTACTCCGAATGGTGCGCAAGCAGGTGCAGTGATAGAAATTGAAAAACTGATAACATAAACGCCATCTTCAAGAATAGTAAGTGTGTCAGTCCCATTGAAATTAATATTTCTAAGGTTAGAACTTGTGCTAAAGACGAAATTTTCCCCTAAATCTACAGTTTGAGAGTTAGAATTTTGTAGAACGGCTGTTGCGACTGGAAAGCTAGCTCCTGTTGCCCCAGTAGGCCCTTGAGGTCCAGTAGCGCCTGTAGGTCCTTGGATACCTTGAGGCCCTTGAGGTCCAGTAGCGCCTGTAGGTCCTTGGATGCCCTGAGGCCCTTGAGGTCCAGTAGCGCCTGTAGGTCCTTGGATACCTTGAGGCCCTTGAGGTCCAGTGGCCCCTGTAGGTCCTTGGATGCCTTGAGGCCCTTGAGGTCCGGTAGCGCCGGTAGGTCCTTGGATACCTTGAGGTCCTTGAGGTCCAGTAGCGCCTGTAGGTCCTTGAACGCCTTGAGGTCCAGTAGCGCCTGTAGGTCCTTGAACGCCCTGAGGCCCTTGAGGTCCGGTAGCACCTGTAGGTCCTTGGATGCCCTGAGGCCCTTGAGGTCCGGTAGCACCTGTAGGTCCTTGGATGCCCTGAGGCCCTTGAGGTCCAGTGGCCCCTGTAGGTCCTTGGATGCCTTGAGGCCCTTGAGGTCCAGTGGCCCCTGTAGGTCCTTGGATGCCTTGAGGCCCTTGAGGTCCAGTGGCCCCTGTAGGTCCTTGGATGCCTTGAGGCCCTTGAGGTCCTTGAGGTCCAGTAGCGCCGGTAGGTCCTTGAACGCCTTGAGGCCCTTGAGGTCCAGTGGCCCCTGTAGGTCCTTGAACGCCTTGAGGCCCTTGAGGTCCGGTAGCGCCGGTAGGTCCAGTAGCGCCCGTAGGCCCAATTGTTCCAAATGGTGCAAATTCAATGAGTATAAGTTGTAATTCTTCAATTTGATCAATGATGCATTCAAGTATACAATCATCTAATCGGAATAATTTAGTGATGTATAGTAAATAGTTGACCAAGTTTTGAAGTTCAATAAATACGGCGCCTGGAACAAATGTAGGATTTTCTAATATGGTTATTAAATTTTTTATAATCGCAAGTCCGATTGCTTTTTGAGAAGAAGAAGTCTCTAAACATTTAATAAACTTTTTTAATAAGCATAATGTATCTATAAAATCTTCAATGGTCGATGGAGAAGGATTAAGGAATAGGTTAGGGATGGTTTTTGTTAAATGGGAGATAATTGCTCGGAATGTTCGAAGTTGGGATTTAGAAATCGGGATGGAGCTTAAGATTGGGATGCGTCCAGAATTATTAGGAAAACACGGTTTAGGTAGTTTATCATGACTATCAAAATAAGACATTCTTTTTTCTCCTTTCTTTTGGGATACGAACGAATTCATAATAGTAAATGCAAACAGGAAACAATCGGGACTAGTGAAAGTGGCTTGTTTCCGGAAAAATGAAGAAAATGCCTATTTTTAGGCATTTTCTGTTTGTGTTGCATAGAGATAATATCTTTTTAAGGAAATTTTCGATTTAAAGCCGACTAATTTTATGATTTCTTGTTCAGGTATTTGTTGTTTAATTAATCGTAAAATAAATGTATTTCGAAAATGTTGGCTGGAAATACCTTTACGTAAGTTAGCTCTTTTTACTTCAAGGCGAATCATTTTCTGAATTGCAATTTCAGTCAGTGCCTTCGGTGCATCATTTTCATATACCCAGCGATATGTACCACGGTTAAAATCAAATGCAATGAAAAAGGGATCATCGCTATGATAATTAGGTCGAACTGGTTCAGGGATATTTTTATAATAAGTGTATAGCTGTTTCTTATCGTCGGTAGTTAAGATTATAGTTCTTTCGACCCCAGAAACTGCAGGGACAGAAATCGAGTTTGTTTCAAAATGAATATGATGCATATTTAGTGATACAAGTTCTTGTAAAGATAAGCCATAATCAATGAGTAAAATTAAAATAGAAATATTACGATCTATTAGTAATGGACGAACGGATTGCTGTTTTTCTGATAATCCCTCTAGTGAAGTAACAATACGTTTTAAACGTTGTTCTTCTTCGGGTGAAATAAAATCTTCATCCCGTAATGCTCGATTCGGTTGAATGACGATTTCCATATTTTTTAATGGATTTGGTAGGTTTAAAAATTGATACAATCTGTTCAACACGATAAATACGCGGTGCATTGTTTTTTCGGAGTAGTGTCGCTTCATTTTTAAATCATAAAAATAATCTTCATAGTCTTTTGTACAAAGTGTGGACCATATATTACTAGAGGGAAGCCTTTTATTTTTTTTTAGCCAATGTCCGAAATCTTCAATATCATAAACGTACCTTTTAATGGTTGAAGGCTTTCTACCTTTACTTAATAAAAAAGTAGAAAAGGCTTGCACTGTATCATGGAGCTCTGTTGTTTCCATAGTTCCACCACCCTAGTTATTTCTTATATTATAGCAAACTTTTCTGAAAATAGCCGTTTATAAGGTGAATATATGAATAGTATTATTGGATAAGTAGATAAAAAGAGGTGAGTACATGGAACAATCAATGCGAAAGAAAAATAATAATCAAATTAATATTGTGTTAAATCACCGAAAAAAATTTTCAGTACCTGCTTCGGAAAATAAGGCGCTTCTTTCTAATGAAACAGCTACAAAACATGAGATGCTACAGAAGATTGAAGAGGAGATGGGAAAGCTTGTTGGAATGGAAGAAATCAAAAAAATTATAAAAGAAATCTATGCTTGGATTTATGTAAATAAAAAGAGGCAAGAAGCAGGACTGAAATCAGAAAAACAAGTACTACACATGTTGTTTAAAGGGAATCCTGGCACAGGAAAAACAACCGTTGCAAGATTGATTGGGAAATTGCTATTTGAGATGAATGTTTTGTCGAAGGGCCATCTAGTTGAGGCAGAACGTGCTGATCTTGTTGGTGAATATATCGGACATACCGCACAAAAAACGAGAGATTTAATAAAAAAAGCGATGGGTGGCATTTTGTTTATTGATGAGGCATATTCGTTAGCGCGTGGTGGAGAAAAGGATTTTGGGAAAGAAGCAATCGATACACTTGTAAAGCACATGGAAGATAAGCAACATGGTTTTGTGTTAATTTTAGCTGGATATTCAAGGGAAATGAACCATTTTCTTTCTCTGAATCCAGGTCTACAATCGCGTTTCCCTTTTATCATTGAGTTTGCTGATTATACAGTAAATCAATTGTTGGAAATTGGGAAAAGAATGTATGATGAGCGAGAGTATCAGTTGTCGAAAGAGGCGGAGTGGAAGTTCCGCGATCATTTACATGCTGTAAAATATTCATCCCAAATTACATCTTTTAGCAATGGGCGATATGTTCGGAATATTGTGGAGAAATCCATTCGGACACAGGCGATGCGTTTATTGCAAGAAGATGCGTATGATAAACGTGATTTGATTGGGATAACGAGTAGTGATTTAACACTTGAAGAGGAAACGCACAGTCTCTAAACTGTGCGTTTATTTTTTATTTCGTATTTTTTGTTTTTGCGCGGTATTCTAATTTGCTTTTCGGACTTTGATCTGCTGCATCTGATGCAAGTCCTTGTGGATTAACACTATTACTTTGCCCGCGATTTCGTTTGTTATTTCCCTTAGCCATTAAAAAACCTCCTATTTTTCTTTTGCTTTTCGTTGATAGGCATTATGATAACGCTCCATCTTCAAACTTTTTTCATGCGCAGAATTAGGGTCGTGTTCAATTTGATTAACAGAGCTTTTTTGAGCTCCTTTGTTTACGTGATTGGTCATTAGATTCACCTCTCTTTAAAATTTAGTATGAGCACTCTAAAGAGAAAAAAGCAATGGAAAAGAAAAAACCTCTTTACGTTACGTAGTAAAGAGGTATGATTGCTATTTATGAAGGGAACGCTCCTTATTTTCCAATCGTCTATGTGGTAAGTGCCATTTATAATGAATGGAAATCATACGGAAGCAAACAATGAAAATAAACAATGTATATAGAGCCCAGTCACTTACGATTATTTTGGCGCCGATTAAAAAACCTGCTAAAATCGTCCAAAAAGCATAGACCTCTGCACGAAGGACGAGAGGCTTACGACGTGCTAGTAAATCTCGAATGATACCACCGCCAATTCCTGTTAAAACAGCTGCAACAATTGTAGCACTAATAGGTAAATGAAGCTTTTGTGCATAAAGTGCACCTTGTACTGCAAATGCAGATAAGCCGATAGAGTCTGTTATATTTTCCCACCTTTTCCAATGTTTAATTAATTTATTAGGAAATAAAAAAATAATTGTCATTGACAATAGCGCGATTTGAAAAAGCATATCTTGTTGCCAAAACGCGCCGATTGGATAGCCGATGAGTAAATTGCGGAGGGCACCTCCCCCAAATGCAGTTGCCATTCCTAAAATATATACCCCAAAAATATCATAATCTTCTTCCATTGCAACAATTGCTCCGCTAAGTGCAAAAGCGATTGTACCAATGATACTAAAAATCTCCCATGCCATGAATTTTCTCCCCCGCTAACTAGATGAAATGTGCTTCCTCTGCTATTATATTAGAAGGCTTAAAATTCGAAAAGGATGAGTGAATATATTTGATGGAAGAAAAAGAAAAAGTCATATTAGTTGGTTGTCAGTTACCACAAGATGATGATGAACGGTTTATGTATTCAATGACAGAACTTGCTTCACTTGCAAAGACGGCGCGTGCAGAAGTTCTTCTTTCCACAACACAAAAGCGCCCGAAATTTCATCCAGCCACTTATATTGGAAAAGGAAAATTAGACGAACTTGTCACGCTTTCAGAGGAATTAGAACCGGATGTTATTATATTTAATAATGAATTAACACCTAGTCAAATTCGTAATATATCTTCTGTTTTAGATGCGAGAGTCATTGATCGAACGCAACTCATATTAGATATTTTTGCTCAGCGTGCAAAATCAAGAGAAGGGAAGTTGCAAGTTGAGCTGGCTCAGCTACAATATATGATGCCGCGTCTTATGGGACAAGGATTAGTGTTATCACGGCTTGGAGGTGGAATTGGTACGCGAGGCCCAGGTGAAACGAAACTGGAAACAGATCGAAGACATATTCGGTCTCGTATTGATGAAATTAAGAAGCAGTTAGCAGTCGTTGTAGAGCATCGAAAAAGATATCGCGAACGACGAAAAAATAATCAAACATTCCAAGTAGCATTAATTGGTTATACGAATGCCGGAAAGTCTACGTTATTTAATAGATTAACGGAAGCAGATACATTCGAAGAAAATTTACTGTTTGCAACGTTAGATCCAACGACAAGAAAAATGCAATTACCTTGTAGTTATACGGTATTGCTTACTGATACAGTTGGATTTATTCAAGATTTACCGACTTCATTAGTTGCCGCGTTTCGTTCGACTTTGGAAGAGGCCGGCGAAGCTGATGTGATTTTACATGTTGTTGATGCTGCAGATCCGAATTATGCAGGGCATGAACAAACAGTAAAACAATTATTAACGGAACTTGGGATTGATCATATTCCGGTTATTACAGTGTATAACAAGAAAGACAAATTACATCAAAATTTTATTCCATTTCCGAAAAGCGATTTTCTTATGACAAGTGCATTTCAAGAAAATGACTTATTCAATTTAAAACAGGCAGTGGAAAAGAAAATGATTGAAGAGATGGAACCGTATAAAGTTAAGATTCCTCCAAGTGAGGGGAGGTTGTTGGCGCTTTTAAAAACGGATACGGTATTAACGAGTATGGTATTTAAAGAAACTGAATTGTTATACGAGTGTACAGGGTATATATTTACTCATTCTGCACTCAACGAATCACTGCAAAGATTTTTAGTGGGAAAAGGAGAATAGAAGCATCATGTTTGATCGTTTGAAAAATGGAGAAAAACTTGCCCCAATTGTAAAAGAAATAGAAAGTCAAATTCAAGACATACATAAACGTGTGGATGAAGTAATTGAAAGCAATCAATTTCGTGTATTAGAAAGTTTTCGTAAACATAAAATTAGTGATTCACACTTTATCCCGACAACAGGGTATGGTTATGATGATATTGGGCGAGATACGTTAGAAAAAGTGTATGCAGATGTATTTGGAGCGGAAGCTGGACTTGTTCGTCCGCAAATTATTTCCGGTACGCACGCAATTTCGACAGCTTTATTTGGTATATTACGCCCAGGTGATGAATTATTATATATTACAGGAAAGCCATATGATACGTTAGAAGAGATTGTTGGTGTACGTGGTAAAGGTGTTGGTTCTTTTAAAGAATATAACATTGGATATAATGCAGTTCCATTAACAAGTGAAGGGCGCGTTGATTTTAAAGCAGTGGAAGCTGCGATTCATGAAAAAACAAAAATGATTGGTATTCAGCGTTCAAAAGGATATGCAACTCGTCCATCATTTACAATTGCAGAAGTGAAAGAAATGATTTCATTTGTAAAGGAAATCAAACCAGATGTTGTTGTATTTGTAGACAACTGTTACGGTGAATTTATTGAAGAGCAAGAGCCATGTCATGTTGGCGCGGACTTAATGGCTGGCTCTCTTATTAAAAATCCAGGCGGCGGTATTGTAAAAACAGGTGGCTATATTGTCGGAAAAGAAGAATATGTAGAAGCTTGCGCTTATCGCCTGACATCTCCAGGTATTGGAGCGGAAGCAGGTGCGTCTTTATATAGTTTGCAAGAGATGTATCAAGGCTTCTTCTTAGCGCCGCACGTTGCTGGTCAAGCGCTAAAGGGAGCGATTTTTACCGCGGCCTTTTTACAAAGGTTAGGGATGAATACATCGCCAACTTGGGATGCTCCGAGAACGGATTTAATTCAATCTGTTCAATTTGATGATAAAGAGCGTATGATCGCGTTTTGTCAAGCGATTCAATATGCATCCCCTATTAATTCGCACTTTACACCGTATCCGAATTATATGCCTGGTTATGAAGATGATGTGATTATGGCTGCGGGTACGTTTATTCAAGGTGCGAGTATTGAGTTATCGGCAGATGGTCCGATTCGTCCGCCATATGTTGCTTATGTGCAAGGTGGTTTAACATATTCTCATGTTAAGATTGCGATTTGTTCTGCAATTGATGCGCTAATTGAAAAAAACTTATTAACGATTTCTTGAGGGGAAGCTGTCGATTTTTTCGGCAGCTTTTTTAGTTTGTTTTTCGATTTTAAAAAAGAATAAAAAATTTACAAAAAAATCATGTAAGAAAAGCTAACATGTATTGACATCAAACATAACATAATATAAAATGAGAAACAGTTAAGGCGAAGGAGGAACTGAAACAATGAAAGAAGATAGACGTTCTGCCCCGCTGTTTCCTATTGGAATTGTAATGGATTTAACACAACTATCTGCTCGTCAAATTCGCTACTATGAAGAACACAATTTGATTTCTCCAACCCGTACAAAGGGAAATCGTAGATTGTTTTCATTTAACGATGTAGATAAGTTGTTGGAAATTAAAGACTTGTTAGATCAAGGGCTAAACATGGCTGGTGTTAAACAAGTATTACAAATGAAAGAAAATCAAACAGAAGCAGTGAAAACAAAAGAAGAAACAAAAGAAATTTCAAAAGCTGAGCTTCGTAGAATTCTTCGAGATGAATTGCAACATACTGGTCGATTCAATCGAACTTCATTACGACAAGGTGATATTTCGAGGTTTTTTCACTAAGGGTTACTGATTCTGAAGGTGATTAGAGGGATTAAGGAGGAATTTATAATGGCAAAGTATACGAAAGAAGATATTTTTCGTTTAGCGAAAGAAGAGAATGTAAAATACATCCGCTTGCAGTTTACAGATCTTTTAGGAACAATTAAAAACGTAGAAATTCCAGTAAGCCAATTAACAAAAGCATTAGATAACAAAATGATGTTTGATGGATCTTCAATCGAAGGATTCGTACGTATTGAGGAGTCCGATATGTATTTATATCCAGATTTAGATACTTGGGTAATCTTCCCTTGGACTGCTGAAAAAGGGAAAGTCGCTCGTTTAATTTGTGATATCTATAATGCTGATGGAACTCCGTTTGAAGGGGACCCGCGTAATAACTTAAAACGTGTCCTAAAAGAAATGGAAGCGTTAGGTTTTACAGACTTTAATCTTGGACCAGAGCCAGAATTCTTCCTATTTAAAGTTGATGAAAAAGGGAATCCAACATTAGAACTGAATGATAATGGTGGATACTTCGACCTTGCGCCGATGGATTTAGGGGAAAACTGTCGTCGTGATATCGTTCTTGAACTTGAAGAAATGGGATTTGAAATTGAAGCATCTCACCATGAAGTTGCGCCAGGACAACACGAAATTGATTTTAAATATGCAAGCGCAATCCGTTCATGTGATGACATTCAAACATTTAAACTTGTTGTAAAAACAATTGCTCGTAAACACGGTTTACACGCGACCTTTATGCCAAAACCACTATTTGGAGTAAATGGTTCTGGTATGCACTGCAACTTATCCTTATTTAAAAATGGAGAAAACGTATTTTACGATCAAAACGGTGACTTACAATTAAGTGATGATGCACGTCATTTTATTGCAGGTATTTTAAAACATGCGCCAGCATTTACAGCGGTAGCAAATCCAACGGTAAACTCTTACAAACGTTTAGTACCTGGATATGAAGCACCTTGTTACGTAGCATGGTCTGCACAAAACCGTAGCCCATTAGTGCGTATTCCGGCATCTCGTGGTATAAGTACACGTGTTGAAGTGCGTAGTGTTGACCCAGCTGCAAATCCATATCTAGTAATGGCAACATTATTAGCAGCAGGCCTTGACGGAATTAAAAACAAATTAACTCCGCCAGCTGCAGTAGACCGCAACATCTATGTAATGACAAAAGAAGAGCGTGAAGAAGCAGGTATCGTTGACTTACCAGCAACATTAGCGCAAGCATTACTTACACTACAATCTAACGAAGTGATATGTAAAGCGTTAGGTGAACACTTACTCGAACACTTCATCGAAGCGAAAGAGATTGAATGGGATATGTTCCGCACGCAAGTCCATCAATGGGAACGCGATCAGTATATGTCTCTTTACTAATATTTAAAAAATAAAAAACGCGGTTTCTGTACAATAAGGAACCGCGTTTTTTATTGATTTGCAACCATTGACTATCTGAAGATGCTTTTCCGAGAGTTTTTACTGCTTCTTCTTGTACTCCAGGTAAAATATGCGAGTACTTATTTAAAGTAATGAAAACAGCTTTATGACCTAAACGTTCCGATACAATTTTAGGATGTACACCTTGTTTCAATAATAAGGTAGCATGCGTATGACGTAGATCATGAAAACGAATCATTTTTAATCCAGACTTCTCAATATATGTTTTAAAGTTTACATGGAATTGTGAACGAAATACTAAATTGCCTAATTGAGAGCAGACAACAAAATCTAAATTGCGATAAGCTTGTCCGGCTTTTAATTTTTCTTGGTTTATACGCAATTTATGTTTTTGTAGTGCTTCTATAGTTCCATTGTCAATTGGAATTAGACGTTTAGAGTTTTTGGCTTTTTGTATCTAAAATTAATTTACAGTCGTGAGATAATGATTGATTGAAATCGTCTTGTTTTTGAAATCAATATCTTGCCAGCGAAGACCTAAGATTTTTCCCATACGCATGCCTGTAGTGATTGCTAATACATAAGCAATGTGATATCGTGATTTTTGAGATACGTTTATAAAGTGCTTCACCTCTTCCTCATCCCACACTTGGAATGAGATTTTTTCTTTTCTTGGACTTTCTACCATTCTTGCAGGGGTAAATGGAATCAGTTTAAATTTTATGGCTTGATTTAAGGCTGTACTTAGAACTGTATGAACTAAATGAATCGTATTTGCAGCCATAACTTCACTTAATTTGCTATAGAATCGTTGAATGTGCATAGCGTTCGATTTTTTGAGCTTTATTTCACCTGAATGAGGAATTAAGTGATTTTTTATAATTCCTTTATACTCATCATAGGTACTTTTCTTTACATTAATTTTTTTAGCTTCAATCCATTCATTTAAAAAGGTTTTTACTGTAACTTTAGATGGTTGAATGAAAGTCCCCTCATTCGATTCAGTAATTTTTTTCGCAACATCTGCTTGAGCTTCTTTTTTCGTTTTATATCCCGAAAATCATTTCTATCTTCTTTTACCTGTCTCCGGATCTGGCCTGATATCGACAACAATGCACCATTTTGTTCCTCTTTTTTGAATATGTCCTTTCACTTTAAACACTCCTTCATTATGATTTGAATCTTGTGTAAGTCAGTTGTAATTTTTTCGCTATAAAACTACATTTTGGACATATCAGCGATGAGTTTATAACAAAGGCGTTATTTTATAGCAATGTGAAAAGAGCACACAGAAAATGTGTACTCATAACAATATAAATTATTTTAAGGACTATGATATATCATCAAGGGCTTTATAAATATAACTATACATGTGGTAAAAGAGATACTTTGGATTGTATTTTTGTTTCCAGTTCATAATAATCACCTTTCATACAAATAGTTTAATTATATTATACAGTTGTTAATTTGAATGTTAAGAAAACTAGATGTAAATTAAGGTGAATTTAAACAAAATTCTTATTTTATTAAGAAACAAGGAATGGTAGATAAATGAATACATGAATGCTTGGATGTTAGTGGTGTAAAAGCAAAAGAACCCTTTATAAAAAGGATTCTTTTGGCAGTTAACTTAACAATCATAATCATAATCATGGTCGTGTCTATGGCAATATTCATTGCAATGTGTGTTTTATATCCAAAGAACGAATAAGGGGAAAGAGGGGATTTAAATACGTTTTTAGGTTTTTTAGGAAAAATAAAAAGGGTAGCCATTATTTACGACTTAATCCTTTGTCTATGATCTGACGAATTGCTTCGTTTCGGTTCTTCAACTTATTTTCATGCCAATAATTTTCTATTTGTTCTACTTGTTCTTTTGTAAAAGTAACTAAAATTTGAGTGTACTTGTCTTTATTAACAGCCATATTACAACCGCCTCTATAAAAATAATTATAAGTTATATAACTTTATTGAGGGGGTTATTACATGGAACGGAAAGTTAAAAAGATGATAGCTGATCTTCAATTTATTATGAATCATGGTCAAATCAGTGTGGATTTTATGGATTTAGGCTATAAAAGAATGCTTTTTAGTGCATTAGAAGCTATAGGAAAAAAGTTTAATGTGCGTACTAATGAGCATAATGAAACAACCTTGTTTATTCATGGACCCAATGCATAATGGTTGTAGGATGAACGGAAACTCCTCATTCTTTCAGGATCTCAGAAACATCACGATAGCTTAAAAGGAAACGACAATAGTAGCCGACAGCTACTAAAATAATATCTTTTTTAAATTGTTTTCCTTTAAAACATCCCATGACTTATTCTCCTCATCTTATTTTTCCTACAGTTTAGCTCCACTCGAAAAATTTTGCAACAGAACCTTCAATTATGTATTTTTCAGCATTAGTTAAAAACAGAGCCCATGAATGATATTTATCTATTTTTTGATGGCTAGTGTATACTTAATCTAAATGATATTATTAATTATTTGGAGGAAAAGGAATGCCACAACTAATGAAACCATATGGAATAGGAGTCACTTTATACTCTTTTCTTAATCGTACAGACACTCGATCACCATATTATATTATTGCAAAGTTTATTTTAAAGAACATGGACAATATCAAGAATATTTCTATAAAAGGTTTATCCGAGAAAACAAATGTTTCAACAGCTACTATCAGTAGATTTTGTAAAGAAATAGGATTAAATACCTTTGCTGAATTACGAGAAATGATCAATGATAGTGATAGTGCAACAGAACCTAATTATGATTTTTCCTCTATTAATACAGAGGGGCCGGTTTTACATCGATATATTGATTCTGTTATTCAAAATATCAATAATTTCAAACAGTTTATTGATATGTCAATATTGGAAAAGTTGGTACAAGACATACATAAATATGAAAACGTTGTAACCTTTGGGGCAATGCATATGGAAACGGTCGCTTTATTGTTACAAAATAACTTTTTTAGATGTAAAAAAATCATCGATACTAGGCTTGATCCGAGAAAACAAGTTGAGTTTATCCAAGAATGTGGAGAGGATTCATTGATTATCATTTTTTCTATTTCAGGAAATTATGTCCGAGAATACTTGTCGAACATAATCCCATCAATTGAAAAAAAACGTCCTAAAATATATGTTGTTACAATCAATTCAGAGGTAAAAAAATTAAACTATGTAGATGAAGTTATTTTATTGCCCGATGATTCCAATAATTTTTCTTCTCATCCAATTGATTCAATTTTACTTGTAAATATTATTACATTGATTTATCACGAGTATTACGTAGAGTAAACTCCTTCTAGGGGTCTCGCCACACATCCATCAACTTAAGATATATTTTTATATAAAATGCGGTCTTTCCATATAGTTTTTATTATCTTTTATAGATTTTATAAAAGTAGGCATATCAAATAAACCCTG
>NZ_JAKUDY010000017.1:0-62047 GCF_022662635.1 Bacillus cereus group sp. BfR-BA-01522
TGATGATGGCAGAGAGGTCACACCCGTTCCCATACCGAACACGGAAGTTAAGCTCTCTAGCGCCGATGGTAGTTGGGGCCTTGCCCCTGTGAGAGTAGGACGTCGCCAGGCGAATGGAGGATTAGCTCAGCTGGGAGAGCACCTGCCTTACAAGCAGGGGGTCGGCGGTTCGATCCCGTCATCCTCCACCATATATGCCGGCTTAGCTCAATTGGTAGAGCAACTGACTTGTAATCAGTAGGTTGGGGGTTCAAGTCCTCTAGCCGGCACCATTTTCAAAATGAGCCATTAGCTCAGTTGGTAGAGCATCTGACTTTTAATCAGAGGGTCGAAGGTTCGAGTCCTTCATGGCTCACCATTTTAAAAGAATATGCGGGTGTGGCGGAATTGGCAGACGCACCAGACTTAGGATCTGGCGCCTTTGGCGTGGGGGTTCGACTCCCTTCACCCGCACTTTTAATAAAACACTTATAACATGTCTTGCGGAAGTAGTTCAGTGGTAGAATACAACCTTGCCAAGGTTGGGGTCGCGGGTTCGAATCCCGTCTTCCGCTCCAAATATGACATGCCGGGGTGGCGGAACAGGCAGACGCACAGGACTTAAAATCCTGCGGTGGGTGACCACCGTGCGGGTTCGACTCCCGCCCTCGGCACCATATGCGCCCGTAGCTCAATTGGATAGAGCGTTTGACTACGGATCAAGAGGTTAGGGGTTCGACTCCTCTCGGGCGCGTTCTCTTTCGGGAAGTGGCTCAGCTTGGTAGAGCACCTGGTTTGGGACCAGGGGGTCGCAGGTTCAAATCCTGTCTTCCCGATACTAAAAAAACATGGGGCCTTAGCTCAGCTGGGAGAGCGCCTGCCTTGCACGCAGGAGGTCAGCGGTTCGATCCCGCTAGGCTCCACTTTATATGAGTTTTATGGCGGTGTAGCTCAGCTGGCTAGAGCGTACGGTTCATACCCGTGAGGTCGGGGGTTCGATCCCCTCCGCCGCTACCATAAAGGACCTTTAGCTCAGCTGGTTAGAGCAGACGGCTCATAACCGTCCGGTCGTAGGTTCGAGTCCTACAAGGTCCACCACTTAAATTAAATTATATGGAGGTATACCCAAGTCTGGCTGAAGGGATCGGTCTTGAAAACCGACAGGCGGCGAGAGTCGCGCGGGGGTTCGAATCCCTCTACCTCCTCCATTTTCATATTATATATCATCGCGGGGTGGAGCAGTCTGGTAGCTCGTCGGGCTCATAACCCGAAGGTCGCAGGTTCAAATCCTGTCCCCGCAACCAAGGTCCCGTGGTGTAGTGGTTAACATGCCTGCCTGTCACGCAGGAGATCGCCGGTTCGACCCCGGTCGGGACCGCCATCATATAAAGGCTCGGTAGCTCAGTCGGTAGAGCAGAGGACTGAAAATCCTCGTGTCGGCGGTTCGATTCCGTCCCGAGCCACCATTTTGAAATAGCAAGCCGGCTTAGCTCAATTGGTAGAGCAACTGACTTGTAATCAGTAGGTTGGGGGTTCAAGTCCTCTAGCCGGCACCATTTTCAAAATGAGCCATTAGCTCAGTTGGTAGAGCATCTGACTTTTAATCAGAGGGTCGAAGGTTCGAGTCCTTCATGG
The DNA here is from genome assembly GCF_022662635.1 of Bacillus cereus group sp. BfR-BA-01522. Lineage (NCBI taxonomy): Bacteria > Bacillati > Bacillota > Bacilli > Caryophanales > Bacillaceae > Bacillus > Bacillus cereus group sp. BfR-BA-01522. The sequence goes on from NZ_JAKUDY010000017.1 coordinate 1,615, forward strand.
CTCACCATTTACAATTTTATGCGGGTGTAGTTTAGTGGTAAAACAAGAGCCTTCCAAGCTCTGGTCGAGAGTTCGATTCTCTTCACCCGCTTTTTCTTCTGTGGGCCTATAGCTCAGCTGGTTAGAGCGCACGCCTGATAAGCGTGAGGTCGATGGTTCAAGTCCATTTAGGCCCACCATTATTCCGCAGTAGCTCAGTGGTAGAGCTATCGGCTGTTAACCGATCGGTCGTAGGTTCGAGTCCTACCTGCGGAGCCATTATAGAGAAGTACCCAAGAGGCTCAAGGGGCTCCCCTGCTAAGGGAGTAGGTCGCTAACGCGGCGCGAGGGTTCGAATCCCTTCTTCTCTGCCAGAAATTTGGCCCGTTGGTCAAGTGGTTAAGACACCGCCCTTTCACGGCGGTAACACGGGTTCGAATCCCGTACGGGTCATATGAAAGAGATAGCATTATGCTATCTCTTTTTTCATGTTTCTGAAATAGTAAAAATATAATAATGGTTAATAGTATCAAACATATACTACTTAATATCATACAAAAGATCATTATGCTAAGTTTTTTGGCTTTAACTGCTAAGAGTGAAGCGATGATACATCCAACATCGATTATAGAAAATAAAGTAAAACTTTAATCAGTGGGGGGGCTTCATCCCTCGCTGATTATGGGCTCTCACCAATCGGGCTGTTACGGGCAGCCCTACTCCCACCTATCTTCCTTGCTGCTCTCTGAATCTTGAGGTGGGAGTCTTACTACCCTGAAATAGCGGGATCAAATAATTAAGGTCCATAGATTTAATCTTGTTATAAAAAATATTAGCAATGTAGCAATTATTAAAGAAATACTCCAAAGAATAGGAATGGTTATTGTTTTGCTTTCTTACGAATTCCTCATTATTTCACCTCATTTTTATTGTATCAAATCTAATTACTTGCAGACTATTGAGAAGAAATGGAATATCAAGTAGGGATTCCATAAAGAACATAAGCTTTGGAAGGTATCGAGATCGTGCAGGTAAGGAGAAAAAGAAGTATATGTATATACTAATTGTTTTTTTACAATTAGCAGGCAGATCGAAAAAATGGAATTGATTTCATGGGTAATAGTATAACTTTCTACTATGTGTGAAAAAGTTCACAAATAGGTCATAATTTGTGAACTTTTTCACAATTACTTATGCTACAATATGAGTGTAAGGAAGTTAAACAACATTAAATTAGTACTTTAATTAATTATTAAAACAACAATAATAAATGTTAGTCATAGAGAGGGGAATTCACAATGAAAAAAGGCATTAATCGTGTAGTATTAGTAGGAACAGGAGCTGTAGGTTGTAGTTACGCTTATTCCATGATTAACCAAGGTGTAGCTGAAGAATTCGTGCTTGTAGATGTGAATGAAGCAAAGGCAGAAGGAGAAGCGATGGACTTAAGCCATGCGGTACCATTTGCTCCATCACCAACAAAGATTTGGAAAGGTAGCTATGAAGATTGTAAGGATGCTGACATTGTCTGTATCACAGCTGGATTACCACAAAAACCAGGTGAAACTCGTTTAGATTTAGTGGAGAAAAATGCAAAAATCTTTAAGCAAATTGTTCGTAGTATTATGGATACTGGTTTCGATGGGATTTTCTTAATCGCAACTAACCCAGTTGATATTTTAACTTATGTAACTTGGAAAGAATCTGGATTACCAAAAGAGCGTGTAATTGGTTCTGGTACAACTCTTGACTCTGCTCGTTTCCGCTACATGTTGGGTGATTACTTCGATGTGGATCCACGCAATGTTCATGCATATATCATTGGGGAACATGGTGATACTGAACTTCCAGTTTGGAGTCATGCGACAATAGGTGTTCAAAAAATTGAAAAAATTATGTCTGATAACAAAGAAAAATACAGCCAAAAAGATTTAGAAGATATCTTTGTCAATGTTCGTGATGCTGCTTATCATATCATCGAGCGTAAAGGCGCAACTTACTATGGAATCGGTATGTCACTACTTCGTGTAACAAAAGCAATTTTAAACAACGAGAACAGCGTATTAACTGTATCTGCATACCTTGAAGGCCAATATGGTGAGAAAGATGCTTATGTAGGTGTTCCTGCTATTATTAATCGTCAAGGTGTACGTGAAATTGTTGAGCTCGAGTTGAATGAAGAAGAAAAAGCAAAATTCGCTCATTCTGTAAAAGTATTGAAAGAAACAATGGCACCAGTATTATAAGATAGTTAATAACTGATTTAGAAGCTGGGAACTGCTTCCTGCTTCTAAATTTTATATAAATTCCTTTTCTAGTTCTTGTTGTATATCCCCAAAATATATCCCTTTTTGCTGGAGAAGGATAAAAAAGAGTCCGTCCAAAAGTTATACTTTTGGGCGGACTCTTTTTTTAATAGTTAATGAAGTGACGCAATTTGTTGAAATTGCCGATATATCCTAATCATTTCTTCTCAATCATTAAAGCGCTTTCGGAAAATGTTCGTCAAATTTCGATATATTTCCTTATAAGGTGATGTTTTTTCTCTCAAATGTTATGAAAAAACGGATATTTATTTCAAAAGGAACAAGGATATTTCATCCCTATAGCGAATGTTGAATGTATTGAAAAATTCTGTCATCTTCGTGAGGTGAACATATTGCGTGCCATACATTGTTTAGAAGAAAGGTTAGAACAATTTCATACAGAGAAATGTTATGAGAGCTATCAAATATTTGGAGCACATCTTGCAGTAGAAAATGGAGTGCATGGTGTACGTTTTACTGTATGGGCTCCTCGTGCTAAAAATCTAAGTGTTGTTGGAGATTTTAATGAATGGAATGAAAAGCAACATAGGATGCAAAAAGTGACAGAAGCGGGGATTTGGTCGCTATTTATTCCTCAAATAGAAGAAAAAGAAATATATAAATATGCTATTGAGACCATCAATGGCGAAGTGATTTTGAAAGCAGATCCTTATGCAACATATGCAGAAGTAAGACCAAATACGGCATCTGTTATTTTGGATATAGAGGGATACGAATGGAATGATAAAAATTGGTTTCGTAAAAAGAAAAAAAAGTCAGTTTATAAAGAAGCAATGGCAATTTATGAATTGCATTTTGGATCATGGAAAAAGAAAGAAGATGGTTCTTTATACTCATATCGTGAAATGGCAGAGGAATTGATTCCTTATATGGCAAATCATCATTTTACTCATATTGAGATTATGCCGCTTGTTGAGCATCCATATGATCGGTCATGGGGATATCAAGGGACGGGATACTATGCAGTGACAAGTCGTTTCGGCACGCCGCATGATTTTATGTATTTTGTCGATGAATGTCATAAATATGGAATCGGTGTCATTTTAGATTGGGTACCAGGGCATTTTTGCAAAGATGCTCATGGCTTATATTTATTCGATGGAACACCAACCTATGAATATAGAGATTTAGATGTACAAGAAAATCGTGTTTGGGGAACGGCAAACTTTGATTTAGGAAAGCGAGAGGTAAGGAATTTTTTAATTTCAAATGCACTATTTTGGATGAAATATTATCATATTGATGGTTTTCGTGTTGATGCAGTTGCGAATATGCTGTATTGGGAGAAAGAGGGGAAAGCACAGAGTAATGAATATGCAGTTTCTTTTTTGCGTGAATTAAATGAAGCAGTATTTGCAGAAGATGGCGAATTTCTAATGACTGCTGAAGATTCAACAGCTTGGCCTCTTGTAACTGCTCCAACTTATGAAGGGGGATTAGGATTTAATTATAAGTGGAATATGGGTTGGATGAATGATGTTTTGAAATATATGGAGTGTGCTCCAGAGTATCGAAAATATATTCATGAAAAAATGACATTTTCTTTATTATATGCTTACTCAGAAAATTTTATTTTACCTCTTTCACATGATGAGGTCGTTCATGGAAAGAAATCATTGCTGAACAAAATGCCAGGAAACTATTGGGAGAAGTTTGCACAGCTTCGCTTATTATATGGATATTTCTTTACACATCCAGGAAAGAAATTATTGTTTATGGGAGGCGAATTTGGACAATTTGATGAGTGGAAAGATCTTGAAGATTTAGATTGGAATTTACATGAATTTGAAATGCATCGTCATATGCATGATTACTTTAAAGAACTCATAGCATTGTATAAGCGTTCTAAACCACTTTGGCAGCTCGATTATTCTCATGAAGGATTCCAATGGATTGATGCTGATAATAAAGAGCAAAGTATTTTCTCGTTTATTCGTAAAGGAGATAGAGAAGATGATGTTCTGATTGTGATATGCAATTTTACTAGCATTGTGTATGAAAAGTATAAGGTTGGCGTACCAGAGTTTCAATATTATAACGAGATTTTAAATAGTGACGCGATAGCATATGGTGGTTCAGGAAGAATAAATAAAAAGCGTTTAAAAAGCATTTCACAGCCATATCATAATCAAACTGCTCATGTAGAAATTACAATTCCACCATTTGGCGTATCTATTTTAAGACCAGTGAAAATGAGAAAGGGGAGCAAAAAACAAGATGGTAAAAAAGCAGAATTGCGTAGCAATGCTACTAGCCGGAGGAAAAGGTAGTCGCTTAAGTGCATTAACAAAAAACTTAGCGAAGCCAGCTGTTCCTTTTGGTGGTAAGTATAGAATTATTGACTTTACATTAAGTAATTGCTCCAACTCTGGAATTGAAACAGTGGGGATTTTGACGCAATATCAACCATTAGAGCTTCATAATTATATAGGGATTGGAAATGCATGGGACTTAGATCGAGTGAATGGCGGAGTAACGGTTTTGCCTCCATACGCAGAAGCGTCTGGAGTGAAATGGTATACGGGCACAGCGAGTGCCATTTATCAAAATATGAATTTTTTACGGCAATATAATCCTGAATATGTCTTGATTTTATCTGGAGATCATATTTATAAGATGGATTATAGCAAAATGCTAGATTACCATATTGCGAAAGAAGCGGATGTTTCGATTTCTGTTATTGAAGTGCCATGGGATGAAGCAAGTCGTTTCGGTATTATGAATACAAATGAAGAGATGGAAATTGTCGAGTTTGAAGAAAAACCACAATTTCCGAAAAGCAATTTAGCTTCAATGGGTATTTATATTTTTAATTGGGCCATTTTAAAAGAGTATTTAGAGATGGATGCACGAAACCCGGACTCTAGTAATGATTTCGGAAAAGACGTACTGCCACTTTTATTAGATGAAGGGAAAAAATTAATTGCGTATCCATTTCAAGGATATTGGAAGGATGTTGGTACAGTAAAGAGCTTATGGGAAGCAAATATGGACTTACTTCGTGATGAGTCTTTATTACAGTTAAATGATCATGAATGGCGCGTGTATTCTGTTAATCCAAATGAACCACCGCAGTTCATTTCTGAGACAGCCAAAGTAGAAGAATCACTGATTAATGAAGGATGTATTATTGAGGGAGAAGTGAGGCATTCTGTGCTTTTTCAAGGTGTAACAGTAGATGAAGGAAGTAAAGTGATTGATTCAGTTGTGATGCCCGGGGCTCATATCGGTAAAAATGTTGTCATTGAAAAAGCAATTGTTGGGCCCGGTATGGTCATTGAAGATGGAGAGGTGATTCGATCAGAGAAAAATACCGACGATGTTGTATTGATTGCAGAAGGAATATAGATAAGGGGATGAGATGGATGGGAGAAACAATGTTAGGAATTATTAATGCAACAGGAAGTTTTCCTTCTTTAAGGAATGTGACAGGACATCGTTCGCTTGCAGCATTACCGTTTGGAGGACGTTATCGTCTGATTGATTTTATGCTTTCTAATATGGTTCATTCCCATATCCATAGTGTAGCGATTTTTACAAGTCATAAAAATCGTTCCTTAATGGATCATCTCGGATCAGGGAAACAATGGGATTTAGATAGAAAACGTGACGGCCTATTTTTATTTCCCCCGAATTGCCAATGTGATCAAGAGGAATTTGGGTCTTTTGCACATTTTCGGAGACATATTGATTATTTTCTGCGCAGTAGACAAGAATATGTGGTGATTACAAATAGTCATCTTGTTACGTCTTTCAATTTTCAAGCAGTGTTAAAGAGGCATATACATATAGGGGCAGATATTACTGAAGTATGCCACGAAGGTATTTCTTTGCAAACTTACGTGCTGAAGAAACAGCTATTAGTAGATTTATTTGAGACATATAAAGGTAAAGAACATTATAGTTTATTTGATGTAGTGAAAGAGAAACGAGGAAAATCATTATATATAGCCACATATGAGCATACCGGATATGTCGCGATCATTGATTCAATTGAAAGTTATTATAAACATAGTTTAGAAATTTTACAGCCTGCTATTTGGAAACAATTATTCACAAAGGAGGCTCCAATCTTTACGAAAGTAAAAGATGAACCGCCAACACGGTATTTAAAGGGAGCGAAAGTGAAAAATACAATGATTGCAAATGGCAGTATGATTGAAGGAGAAATTACGAATAGTGTCGTATTTCGTTCTGTAAAGATTGGAAAAGGTTCAATCATTCGTAATAGTATTATTATGCAAAAGAGTCAGATTGGAGATAACTGTATATTAGATGGGGTTATTATCGATAAGGATGTTAAAATCGAGGATGGTGTAATATTAACAGGGGCGTCTGGTTCTCCACTTGTTGTGGAGAAGGGACAAATAAGAAGTCAAACAATGAAGAGCTATTCGTAAATAGTCTGGAAGTAAATCCCTATGAAATAGGGATTTACTTGCTCATAAAGAATGGAATGAAAATGTGAAGGGAGGAAGCTGCTAGAAGAGCGGAATCAATAGATGCTTTTTGGCAGTGGATAACACGTGAATATTTTATTTGCAGTATCAGAATGTGTACCGTTTATTAAATCGGGAGGATTAGCAGATGTTGCAGGGGCGCTCCCAAAAGAATTAAAGAAGCTTGGAGTAAATGTTCGGATTATGCTTCCAAATTATAGTCTCATCCCTGCAAACTTGCGAGAATCTTTCAAACTTCATAAAGTGATTCATGTGCCGCTTGGATGGCGAAATCAATATTGCGGTATTTTAAAAGGGGAACAAGACGGGATTACGTATTATTTAATCGATAACGAATACTATTTTAAAAGAGATTCTCTCTATGGACATTACGATGATGGAGAGCGATTTTCTTTCTTTTCAAAAGCCATATTAGAAAGTATTCCATATCTTGATTTTGAAGTAGATCTTATTCATAGTCATGATTGGCATACTGCGATGGTCAATTTTTTACTTCATGAAAAATATAAAGATAACCCGTTATATGAAAAAATCAAAACAGTGTATACCATTCATAACTTACAATTCCAAGGGGTGTTTCCGCGGGAAGTGATACATGATTTATTAGAGCTTGGTGATGAATATTTCAATAGTGAACAGCTTGAGTTTTATGGGAATATTAATTTTATGAAAGGCGGCATTATTGCAGCGGACCATATTACAACAGTTAGTTCGACGTATAAGGAAGAGATTCAATATGAATTTTTTGGTGAAAAGTTAGATGGTTTATTGCGTAAATATAATGATAAATTAAGCGGCATTGTAAATGGAATTGATACGAGTGTATATAATCCACGTCTAGATTCTTATATTACAGCCACATATGATGTGGATACTTTATATGCCAAACGGGAAAATAAATGGGCATTACAGCATTATTTCGGTTTACCAGAAAAAGAGAATACACCGATTATTTCAATGGTAACACGTCTGACAAAGCAAAAAGGTCTGGATTTAGTACGCGCTGTTTTTCAAGAAATCATGCAAGAAGATGTGCAGTGTATTATTTTAGGATCAGGAGATTCAGAATATGAGCAATTTTTTGAGTGGATGGCGTATGAATATTCAGAAAAGGTAAAGGTGTATATCGGATTTAATGAAGAATTAGCACATCAAGTATATGCAGGCAGTGATTTATTTTTAATGCCTTCGTTATTCGAACCATGTGGACTTGGACAACTTATTGCATTGACATATGGTGTTATTCCAATTGTGCGGGAGACGGGGGGATTAAATGATACTGTAAAGTCGTATCATGTGGAGACGAAATCTGGGAATGGTTTTACGTTTACAAACTTTAATGCACATGACATGTTGTATACAGTGAGGCGTGCACTGCGGTACTACGAGGATCCAGCAGTATGGAATCAGCTTGTTAAGCAAGCGATGACAGAAGACCATAGCTGGAAAACATCAGCTCTTGCCTATAAGGATTTATATAATCGTTTGCTGAAACTTTCTTAGGTGGTGAAAACATGTTTACTCATGTGGAAAGCTTTAAGGCAGCGTTTTTAGAAAAACTAGAAACGATGTACGGAAAAAGTTTCAAGGAGTCTACAAGTCGAGATCAATATAATACACTTGGTCACATGGTACGTGAGTATATGAATCAGCAATGGATTGCGACGAATGAAAAATATCGAACAGCAAATCAAAAGCAAGTGTACTATTTGTCCATTGAATTTCTTCTTGGACGCTTACTTGGAAGTAATATGCTTAATCTAGGTATCCGTAATATATGTGAACAAGGACTTAAGGAACTTGGTATTTCATTAAAGGAGTTAGAGGAAAGCGAAGCAGATGCAGGGTTAGGAAATGGAGGATTAGGACGCCTTGCCGCTTGTTTTCTTGATTCATTAGCATCGTTAAATCTTCCAGGACATGGATGTGGCATCAGGTATAAGCATGGTTTATTTGACCAAAAAATTGTTGATGGTTATCAAGTGGAATTACCAGAACAATGGCTTCTTCATGAGAATGTGTGGGAAGTGAGAAGGTATGATCAAGCGGTAGAAGTGAGTTATTTTGGACATGTAGAGCCGATAAAACAAAATGGTCGTCTCGAGTTTCGACATACAGGTGCTGAAGTGATTATGGCTGTTCCTTACGATGTTCCAGTCGTAGGGTATGAAACGGATACAGTAAATACACTGCGGCTTTGGAATGCAGAGCCAGTTCCGTTTCCACAACATTGTAAAGATGTTTTAAAGTATAAGCGTGATACTGAGGTTGTCTCAGAATTTTTATATCCCGATGATACTCATGATGAGGGAAAAATATTACGGTTGAAACAGCAATATTTTTTAGTATCAGCAAGCTTACAAAACATTATTCGTATGCATAGGGAACGCAATGGAACGCTCCAGAATTTGCATGAAAAAATTGCAATTCATATTAATGATACGCATCCCGTTTTAGCAATTCCAGAGCTTATGCGTATATTGTTAGATGAGGAGAAGCTTTCTTGGGAAGAGGCCTGGTATATTACAACACATACTATTTCTTATACAAATCATACTACATTATCAGAGGCGCTTGAGAAATGGCCCGTTCATATTTTTAAGCCACTATTACCACGGATTTATATGATTATTGAAGAAATTAATGAGCGTTTTTGTCACGAGCTTTGGGAGCGATATCCATATGAATGGAAGCGGATTGAAGATATGGCGATTATTGCGCATGATCTTGTCAAGATGGCTCATTTGGCGATTGTTGGAAGTTATAGTATAAACGGTGTAGCTAAAATTCATACGGAAATTTTAAAACGGCGTGAAATGCGTTTGTTTTATGAATTTTATCCAGAGAAGTTTAATAATAAGACAAATGGGATTACACATCGGCGCTGGCTTATGAAAGCAAATCCAGAGCTGACTACCCTTATTTCAGAAGTGATTGGAACAGGATGGAAAAAAGAACCGATTCGGTTAGAAGCATTACAAAGCTTTAAAAATAATACTGTTTTTCAAGAAAAATTACATGCGGTTAAGCAGAAGCGTAAAAATATTTTGGCAGAACGTATTCAAAATAAAATGGGGATTCTTATTGATCCACATTCTATTTTTGATGTGCAAGTGAAACGATTACACGCATATAAAAGGCAGCTTTTAAACGTATTACATATTTTATATCTATATAATCGTTTAAAGGAAGATTCTAGTTTTTCATTTTATCCGCGCACATTTATATTTGGAGCAAAAGCATCACCAGGTTATTACTATGCAAAAAAGATTATTAAATTAATAAATGAACTTGCTAGAAAAGTAAATGATGACCCTTATGTTAGTCAATATATGAAAGTTATTTTTCTAGAAAACTATCGGGTTTCCTTAGCAGAAGACATATTTCCAGCAGCAGATGTAAGTGAACAAATTTCTACGGCGAGTAAAGAAGCATCAGGAACAGGAAATATGAAGTTTATGATGAATGGTGCGATTACAATCGGAACATTAGATGGTGCCAACATTGAGATAAGAGATCGTGTTGGTGATGAGGCGTGCTTTATTTTTGGGTTAACAGCAGAAGAGGTACTTCATTATTACCAAAATGGTGGATATCGTGCGAACGATTATTATCATCATAACAGGCATATTAAAAAGGTAGTTAATCAGTTAACAAATGGCTTCTTTGCAAAAGCTGGAGCAGAGTTCGAAGTGATTTACGACTCTCTTATCATCCAAAATGATGAATATTTTGTTCTTCGTGATTTTAGCCCGTATGCTGAAAGACAAGAAGAGGTTGGAAAAGCGTATGAAAATAGAAGAAAATGGCTTGAAATGTCGATTATGAATATTGCACAATCAGGACATTTTGCAAGTGATCGTACCATTTTACAGTATAGTAAAGAGATTTGGGGAATAGGAGATCAAGTAAAACAATCATAAGAAGTGTATGATACTTGTACTTTACTATTTAAGTGCATTTTAATCGTTTGATTCGTTCTTATAAATGATAAATAAAACCAGCTTTAGAGTTACAAAGCTGGTTTTGTATTGTTTACTATGGAATATAATATACCAGTACCACTATATTCCTCTGTAGCAAAATATGAGAATGTAAAGAAACCTGTAACAACAAAAATGAAGATTAGAAAAAGTGCGAAGAAATATTTAACCATGCGTAATCCCCTCATCCCAAAGTAGTTGCATATATTATTATAATATACTGACTTCTCATTTCCAATTATCACCTAGTTAGAAATGAGAAGTCAGACAAGTTTTGTATGTCGTGATAGAGTGGTTATGTGTAATAGATTTTGTATTTTTAGTAAATGTCATATTGTGATGAACATGTGTATATTCCCAATCTTGTTCATTAAAATGTACTTTTCGTGGGGGAAGAAGAGGGACTACATCAAATAAATTTACGAATCGAAAGCTGCTAGCCACTTGTAATTTATAGTAGTTGCGAAAAGCTATATCACCAACTTTTGGTGAGGCAAAGCTATAGAGACCATACTGGGAAAAAGCGGTGTTCATGCGCGCATCTAATATGTGTAGTGTAGCAAGTGCTGCTCCTAGACTATGCCCTGTAGCGAGAAGTTTTTTATGTGCCGGTAAGGAAACAAGCATATCCATAATAGTATCGCGGCAAGATTCATAAGTAGACAAGAAACCATGATGAACATTTCCACTATTTAGTGCATAGGGATATGGTTTTTGATGGACAAGTGAGTCTGTAATCCAATCTGTTTCTGTTTGTGTCCCTCGGAATGCCACGATAATCGTATCCTCAGATTCTATTATGAAGCCGAACCATTCTGTCGTTTGAAGCGCTTTCGCTTGAATGCCTTGTACATATTGAAACCCGTCAGGTATTTTGAAAATGCCATTATATTTATATTGCTCATATGCTAGCTCACAGCAAGAGGCTAACAATATAGCAGTATCTTTGTCGAAGGATAAAGGAGCTCGCATGTAAGAAGCCCTCCTTAAGAAGAAGTATAATTCAATATATGAGTGGGAGAGGTAAATCATTCTTTGCGTGCTTTAAGGTAAGGTGAAACTTTCATCAGTGTGTTTTTTTTATCCCACTGACTATGACCCCTCACTAATCGGGCTCTTATGTTTACTTTTTTCCATCTAAAAGTCGTCCTATTCCACTTAAAACGCTACCTTCACCGCTAGTTTGAACTGCAGGGCTTTCAATTCTAAGTGTTAAGGATTGAATCCAAACTGTTCCTAAGCCTTCTAGTGTTGTGAAGAATAGACCTTCTCCACCAAATAGTGCTGTTTTTACGTTACCAACAAATTCAATATCATAATGAATATCTTTTGTCATTGCAACAAGGCAACCTGTATCAATACGTAATCTTTTGCCAGGCTGTAACTCTCGCTTATAGATCGTACCTCTTGCATGCATGAAAGCTAGGCCATCACCTTCAAGTTTTTGCATGAGGAAACCTTCACCACCGAAGAAACCGCTTCCTAGTTTTTTGTAAACTTAATTCCGGTGGAAACGCCTTTCGCTGTACAAAGAAACGCATCTTTTTGATAAATTATTTTCCCTTGATATTCTGTTAAATCGACAGGGACAATTTTTTCCGGATATAGTGCAGCAAATGATACGTGACGCTTACCATGACCAGTATTGGTAAATACAGTCATGAACATGCTTTTTCCTGCAATAAGACGTTTACTAGCGCCCATTAGTTTGTCGAATAAATCGGGAGAAGGACCGGAACCATCACCGAAAATTGTTTCCATTTCAATATGATCTTTCAGCATTATCATTGCACTAGCTTTTGCAATGACGCTTTTTTTGGAGCTAATTCAATTGCTACAAACTGCATATCATCGCCGTATAGTTTAAACTCAATTTCATGAGACCTCATTCTTTTCACCTCTGTAATGGATAGTACTATTGCACAAAAAAATAAGGCGATAATAAAAATTGGGAGTTTACAGAAAATACATATGCGCACGGAGCAATCTGCTGCGTAATGTAGAAAAAAGTTTGAGAATGAAAGTGTTGTCATTTGACGTTTTCGGTATAGCGTGATATAGTGAAATCACTATTGAGCTACATAATGTGGTACGGAAATAAAGCACGTGGAATTCTAGCTTTACGCTTGTTATGCATTCATGTCCTTTATATCCACCTTTTCATGTGGATTCATAGTTTCATTTTTAATTAGGAGGTACATGAACATGCAAACTGGTAAAGTTAAATGGTTTAACAGCGAAAAAGGTTTCGGTTTTATCGAAGTTGAAGGTGGAGACGATGTATTCGTTCACTTCTCAGCGATCCAAAGCGAAGGCTTCAAAACTTTAGAAGAAGGTCAAGAAGTATCTTTCGAAATCGTTGAAGGTAACCGTGGACCACAAGCTGCTAACGTTACAAAAAACTAATTAGCTAGCGAAGAAAAGCATTCCGACTCTCGGAATGCTTTTTTATTATTCTTTAAAGTGCGATTCATTAATAGATAATTCCCCTTTAAAAGTACGCTCTTCAAAATCATCCAGCATCTGTTCATATTCTTCATGTTCTTCTGTCGCAAAAATTTGTGGGTTTTTCCCATGTATATCTGTTCCGATGAAATTTTCGAAATCCTCAACATATCCGACGTGTTCTTCACCATTGATATACATTTCATTATAGTTTTTGGAATCTCGCCTTTCTAAATCAGCAGGTGTTTCGGATGTTCCATAATTGGCGACATCTTGCCAAGCATCTTCCGCGTCGTATTGGACAGAACGATCTTTGTCGTGTCTACTAAATGACGGTTTTAGAATTTCTTCTTCAACTGGCCGTGTTCTTGTATTGAATTGATTTGTTGTGTGCTCGATGCATGCTGTGGCAGTAGGCATTGCTTCTAGCCTTTCAAGCGGAATAGGTTCGCCCGAAACTTCGCAAATACCATATGTGCCTGCTTCGATTTTTTCTAAAGCATGCTTTGTATCTTGGAGCTGTTTGTTCCAAAATTCAATGAGCCCAAAATCTTTTTCACGTTCATACAATTCTGTTGCCATATCCCCTGGATGATTATCATAAGCGGATAGTTCGCCAACTGATTCCCGCTCAGAAGCACGATCTTCATTTTCATGATTTTGCAACGTTTGTTCTAATTCTTGTTTTTGCTTTTCTAATATGGCTCTAAAATGATTGATTTGTTGTGGAGTTAACATCGTATCCACCTTCCTACAATTCGGTTTCCTTATGTAGTATGAGCCTTGCATGTAGGAATTATGAGGTGGATTTTTATGTTGAAATTTGTCGGTTGGTCGATAAGTGGTGTCGAATCGCCGATAAATAAAAAATGAGCCGCATAAGCAGCTCATTTTTTATAAGAAATATCCAAGTAGCAATCCAATTCCCATTAAGAAACCGAAAATTGTATTTGTTTTCGCTGTTGCTACCATTGCCGGTACCATTTCCATTGGAATGCTCTTTCCAATAAAGCCTTTTGTTGCTTTAAATGCTTTCGGGACACTTAAGAATACAATGAGCATCCATGGAGATACGATTCCAACGATGATAAGTGCAACTGTCCAAATGTAAGAAACGATAAACATCGAAGCAAGAACACCAATTGCTTTTTCACGTCCCACGATAATTGCTAATGTGTTACGACCGTTTTCTTTATCTCCATCTAAATCGCGAATATTGTTTGAAAGTAAAATAGCACCAATTAATATTGCATTTGGGATAGATAAGAGAACAACTTCTGATGTTACAGTTCCAGTTTGAATAAAGAATGAAATTCCAATAATAATAACGCCCATAAATAATCCAGCTGTTAATTCCCCAAATGGTGTGTACGCAATTGGAAGTGGACCACCTGTATAAAGGTAGGCAACAGCCATACAAATAAGGCCGATTGCTGCAAGCCACCAGCTAGAATTCATGCAAATGTAAACGCCTAATAGAATGGAAATACCAAAAAATCCAAAGGCTAAGTTCAATACAGTTTTTGGTTTAATACCGTCGCGGACAATCGCTCCGCCAATCCCAACTGAACCTTCATGATCCAATCCTCTTTTGTAATCAAAGTATTCATTAAACATGTTTGTTGCTGCTTGAATGAGAAGACAAGCAAGAAGCATGATAAAGAAAAGAGGAAGGTGTATTTGATTTATACCGCCGACTTGCATTGCATAAGCTGTTCCAATAAAAACAGGAACAAACGCAGCAGTTAATGTATGAGGACGCAATAAACTCCACCAAATGCGCCAACCTGTCTGTTTCTTCGGTTTTGGCGCCATAGGAGAGGAATTCGTTTCGACTTTCATTTCCATTTTGATTCCTCCTTGGTCACATAATGTACACACTTAAGTGTAGAAAAAAGCATTATATAGTGTCAACGTTTATTTTTTAGGAAGAGCAGACGAATTTCTCAGAAATGCTAATCGTTGACATGACTTTCGTTTGAGGTGTATCTTAAAATCAAGCGTATTTATGACTATTTTTCGCCCATAGGGGGGAGACTTTGTGATTCAAACGAAACAAAAAGACTTGCAAGAAGTACTCACTACAGCGATTGAAAAGAGTACAAATGAACAGACATTGGTTAGTTTTGTAAAACAAATAGATTGGATAGATCCGTTGCTGTTTTATGCGGCAGGAAAAAGGATTGCATCCGAGCATAGATGTTATTTTGCAGATCCAGCAGAGCGCGTTATATTTGCGGGGATTGGTTCTGTTTTCAACATAGTAAACTCTTCAAATGCACGCTTTCAAGATGCTCGTCAGCAGTGGAACAGAGTACAAGAGAAGGCGGTTATTCAAAGAGAAGCGTATGAATTTGGGACAGGTCCGCTTTTATTTGGCGGTTTTTCATTTGATCCAGAAAAGGAACAAACGGAGCTTTGGAAGGAATTTAAAGATACAACATTTTCATTGCCAGCCTTTTTATTAACAGTAAAAAACGAAAAAGCATGGCTTACGATAAATACTTTTGTTTCGGCTAAAGATTCTGCGGATAAGAAATATGAAGAAATTTCTTCTTTAGAGGAAAGAATTTTACAAGAAAGTGAATATCCGCTTGAAGAATCGCGATTAACGGTTACTTCTAAAGTGGAAGTAGACCCGCAAGGATGGATGCATGCAATTGAAAAAGTACAAGAGGAAATGAGAAAGGGAAACATACAGAAAGTGGTATTAGCGCGAGAACTTAAATTAGAAATAGACCAACAAATTGATTCTGCTCGCGTGCTAGAAGCACTTCGTATTGGACAGCCGGATTGCTATGTATTTTCTTTTGATTATAAAGGAGCGTGCTTCTTAGGAGCGACACCGGAACGATTAATCCGTAAAGAAGGGAATAAGTTCACTTCTATGTGCCTTGCTGGATCAATTGGGCAGGGGAATTCTATAGAAGAGAGTCAAAAAAATGGCGAAATGCTCCTTCATGATGAAAAGAATTTAGTAGAGCATGGTTATGTAGTAAATATGATCCGTAGTGTATTACAGGAACATTGCGAATTTGTTAATATTCCAGAGAGTCCAGGATTATTAACAACGAAAAATTTAATTCATTTATATACACCTGTTGAAGCGGAGGGGGATGCTTCCCTTTTAACATTGGTAGAAGAATTGCATCCAACGCCAGCTCTTGGTGGCACACCTCGTCACGTAGCGATGAAATTAATTCGTGATGTTGAATTATTAGATAGAGGATTGTACGGGGCACCAATCGGTTGGATGGATGAGCAAGGGAACGGAGAATTTGCAGTGGCATTGCGCTGTGGATTATTAAATGGTGAAAAGGCATCCTTATTTGCGGGCTGTGGCATTGTAATGGATTCTGTCCCACAGCTTGAATATGAAGAGACAAGTTTGAAGTTTAGACCGATGCTTGGTGCTTTGGAGGAATTGATGAAATGAATAATCATATAGAAGCATTATCATATTATTTAGGCGCGTTTGTTGACGAACTAGCGCGTCTAAATGTATGTGATGTTGTCATTAGTCCAGGCTCGCGATCAACACCGCTAGCCTTATTAATGGAGCAGCATGAACAAATAAAAACATATTTACACGTAGATGAACGATCCGCGGCCTTTTTCGCGCTCGGTATGGCGAAAGCGAAAAAACAGCCTGTGGCGATATTATGTACGTCGGGAACAGCCGCAGCAAATTATTATCCAGCTGTTTGTGAAGCGTATCATGCAAGAGTACCCCTACTCGTTTTAACTGCAGATAGACCGCATGAATTGAGAGATGTAGGAGCACCGCAGGCAATGAATCAATTCAATTTATACGGCTCATTTGTGAAACAATTTATGGAAATGGCACTTCCAGAAGCGAGAGAGCCAATGTATCAATATGTTCGCATGGCAGCTGGACGTGCTGTGGCAAGTGCATCTTTTGCACCAATGGGACCTGTCCATATGAACTTCCCACTTCGCGAACCACTTATTCCAGACTTTTCGTTAGATGGATTGTGGGAACAAGGGTGCGGAGAATATACGAATAGGGTTCAACAAGGAAGCATGACGCTAACGAGTGAATATATCCGTTCTCTTATAAAGCGCCTTTCACGTCTAGAAAAGGGGCTTATTGTTTGTGGAGACGATAGTCACCTAGAGCTTGTAGAAGTGATTGCGGAGTTTGCGGAGAAAACAGGATACCCAGTTTTAGCGGACCCACTTTCAAATCTTCGGACTGGAAGCCATAATCAAACAATGATTATCGATTGCTATGATACCTTTTTGCGAAATGAATTATTAAAAGATACGTGGAAGCCAGATATCATCATCCGTTTTGGTGGTATGCCTGTATCAAAAGCATTAACGCAATATATAAAAAAACAAGAGAGTGCTGTTCATATCATTGTAGATGAATCTGGAAAGTGGCGAGACCCAGCTTTAATGACAACAGAAGTTGTTTCTGCAAGCGATGTGGCATTTTGCAAAGCGATGACAGAACATATGCAAAAACGAGAACAGAATGACTGGTTCAAAAAATGGAAACATATAAACGATAAAACAAAGGAAACACTTCGTGAAGTTGAAGCATATGATACTGCTTTTGAAGGAAAAGTGATTACAGATATTGTTCGTATATTACCAGAAGGTGCGACATTATTTGTAAGTAACAGTATGCCAATTCGTGATGCAGATACATTTTTATTTACAAACGAGAAAAAAATACATGTGATGGCCAATCGTGGTGTGAATGGTATTGATGGAATTATTTCCACTGCATTAGGAGCAAGCACTGTTTGTGAACCACTTGTATTAGTAATTGGTGATTTATCATTTTATCATGATTTAAATGGTCTTTTAGCAGCGAAATTACATGATTTAAATATAACTATTGTTGTTGTGAATAATGATGGTGGAGGTATTTTTTCATTCTTACCACAATATGAGTCAAAAGAGCATTTTGAATCGCTATTTGGAACACCGCTTGGTCTTGATTATGAGCATGTTGTAAAGATGTACGGTGGTTCATTTGTTCGCGTAAGTGGCTGGGAAGCATTTCGTGAGGAAGTACAAAAAGGAATAATAGAAAGAGGATTACATGTTGTGGAAATTTGTACGAATCGAGAAGAAAATGTACAGTTGCATCGTAAATTGTGGGCAAAATCCGTAATAGAAATCAAAGACATGTTGCAAGGTGACACGGAATGAAAGTAACACTAGAAGGTGTGGCGTATGAATATGAAGTGGCTGGAAGTGGGGAGGCATTATTGCTCCTTCATGGTTTTACAGGAAGCATGGAAACATGGCGGTCATTTCTTCCTTTATGGAGCAAACAGTTTCAAGTGATCACTGTTGATATTGTAGGACATGGGAAAACGGAAAGCCCTGAAAGCCTAGTTCATTATGATATTCAAAATGTGGCGGTGCAGATGACAAAGTTGCTCGATCACTTGCAAATTGAAAAGGCGCATATACTTGGATATTCAATGGGCGGAAGACTTGCCATTACAATGTCGTGTTTGTATCCGGAGCGCGTAAAATCACTTATATTAGAAAACTGTACAGCTGGGCTCGAAACAGAGGCGGACAGAAAAGCACGCCGCATGAAGGATGAACAATTGGCAGAGCGAATTGAATTAGAAGGAATCGAAGTCTTCGTAAATCATTGGGAAAACATACCTTTATTTGCAACGCAAAAAACATTGCCACAAGCCATAAAGCAGGCAGTAAGAAAAGAGCGGCTCGCAAATCATCCGAGGGGACTTGCAAATAGTTTAAGAGGTATGGGGACAGGCGCTCAGCCTTCTTGGTGGAATGAGCTGGCAGGACTGAAGATGCCTGTTCTGTTACTAAGTGGAGAGTATGACAAAAAGTTTTTTTTAATCTTAAAAAATATGCAAAAACGCATCCGAAACGCGAAATTTGTCAAAATTGATAAAGCAGGCCATGCAATTCATGTGGAACAACCGCAAAAGTTTGGTACAATAGTAGAGGGATTTTTAAAAACCATACGGTGATGCTTTCTTTTTTTAGAGAAAGTTGAACTTATATTAGCACAACAAAAAGGAGGTAAGAGTAATGGCTATCGAATGGATAAAAGAAGGCAATTACGAAGATATTATTTATTCCACATACAATGGTATCGCAAAGATTTCGATTAATCGCCCTGAAGTACATAACGCATTCCGTCCTGAAACGGTAATGGAGTTAATCGATGCTTTTGCACATGCGCGTGATGATGAAAATATCGGCGTTATCATTTTAACTGGTGAAGGTGGACGTGCATTCTGTTCTGGCGGCGACCAAAAAGTTCGCGGTCATGGTGGATATGTAGGAGGAGACAAAATTCCTCGATTAAACGTATTAGACTTACAACGTTTAATCCGTGCAATTCCGAAACCAGTTATCGCAATGGTAGCAGGTTATGCAATTGGTGGTGGACACGTACTTCATATTGTATGTGATTTAACAATTGCGGCAGACAACGCAGTATTTGGACAAACTGGTCCGAAAGTAGGAAGCTTTGATGGTGGATACGGTGCTGGTTATTTAGCTCGCATGGTAGGTCATAAGAAAGCTCGTGAAATTTGGTATTTATGTCGCCAATATAACGCACAAGAAGCGCTTGATATGGGCTTAATTAATACAGTTGTACCACTAGATCAATTAGAAGAAGAAACAGTAAAATGGGCAGAAGAAATTTTAGAAAAGAGCCCAATGGCATTACGTTTCTTAAAAGCTGCATTCAACGCAGACACGGACGGCCTAGCTGGTATTCAACAACTAGCGGGAGACGCAACGTTATTGTATTACACAACTGACGAAGCAAAAGAAGGTCGTGACGCGTTCAAAGAAAAACGCCGTCCAGACTTCGGACAATTCCCTCGTTTCCCTTGATCAAAAGCGGAATCGAATGTCTATCCCTGACGGCTAATGTTCTTTCGCATGAAGAGTAATTTTTACTTTCCCATGCGGAAGTAGCTCGTTCAGAATAAGAGACTTGATACACATCAAGTCTCTTTCTTTCATGGAAGGAGAATTGGAAATGGAGACAATGCCCAATTGGCTAATGCAACGTGCATTTTTAACACCGGATCGCATCGCAATTGAAACAAAAGAGGAGAAAATTACTTTCTTCGCATTACATGAAAAAGTAGTATCTGTTTGTGAAAACCTTGCTTACTTACAAATAAAAAAAGGTCAAAAAGTGGCTGTTCTGATGAAAAATGGTATGGAAATGATTGCAGTGATTCATGCACTATCTTATATAGGAGCTATAGCTGTATTACTAAATACACGTCTTTCAAGAGAAGAGCTACTTTGGCAAATGGAAGATGCTGAAGTGATTTGCTTATTAACTGATCAAATATTTGAACCAGAGCAGGTGCCTGTCTACACATTTGAGGAAGTGGAGAACGGACCAAAGCAGTCTGTGGTGATTCAAGAGGAATTTTCTTTAGCAGAGGCAATGACAATCATTTATACATCTGGAACAACGGGCAAGCCAAAAGGAGTTATTTTAACATATGGGAACCATTGGGCAAGTGCTGTGGGTTCTTCGCTGAATTTAGGGCTTCGCGATGATGATTGTTGGTTAGCATGTATGCCAATGTTTCATGTAGGCGGATTATCTCTTTTAATGAAAAACATTATGTACGGTATGCGAGTATTGTTAGTTCCCAAATATGACCCAGATTTTATTCATCAAGCCATTCAAACAAAAGGGGTAACCATTATATCAGTTGTTGCAAAGATGTTGACAGATTTGTTAGAGAGACTGGAAAATGAAACATATCCAAGCTCTTTACGCTGCATGTTATTAGGCGGAGGACCGGCACCAAAGCCCCTTTTAGAAGCATGTGTACAAAAAGGAATTCCAGTATATCAAACATATGGAATGACAGAAACATCTTCACAAATTTGTACGCTTTCTGCTGATTATATGTTAACGAAAGTTGGTTCTGCAGGGAAACCTCTTTTCCCATGTCAACTTCGCATTGAGAAGGACGGTAAGGTTATGCCTGCAAATGTAGAAGGAGAAATTGTTGTGAAAGGTCCTAACGTCACACGAGGATATTTTAAGCGTGAAGATGCAACGCGTGAAACAATTGTAGATGGTTGGCTTCATACTGGTGATCTTGGTTATGTAGACGACGAAGGATTTTTATATGTATTAGATCGTCGCAGTGATTTAATTATTTCAGGTGGCGAAAACATTTATCCTGCGCAAATTGAAGAGGTATTACTTTCTCATCCGCTCGTTTTAGAAGCAGGTGTCGTTGGAAAGTCTGATGAAACATGGGGACAAGTACCTGTTGCATTTGTTGTAAAAGCGGGGCAGGTTACCGAGGAAGAAATGATTCATTTTTGCGAAGAGAAATTGGCAAAGTATAAGGTGCCAAAAGCGGTTTATTTTTTACATGAGTTACCGCGTAATGCTTCAAAAAAATTATTAAGACGTGAACTAAGGCAGCTTTTGGAGGAGAAATAAATGAGAATTAACAAGGCAACGCTCTATGTAACAGAAATGCCGCTTGTTATTCCTTTTGCTGCGAGTTATGGCACATATGAAAGACGGGAAAGCATTGTAGTTGAATTGGAGGATACGGACGGATATATCGGGTTTGGAGAAGTTGTCGCCTTTTCAGAACCGTGGTATACGGAAGAAACAATCACAACAGCACTTCATATGCTTCGAGATTTTTTATTGCCAGATTTGCTAAAGCTTGAAATTATGCACCCAGATGAAATTCCTAGTCTCTTTCAACATATAAAACGGAACCATATGGCGAAAGCAGGAATAGAAGGGGCTGTATGGGACTTATATGCGAAACGTCATAATCAGTCATTAGCAACTTTACTTGGGGGAACACAGCCAGAAATTGAAGTAGGGGTTGTAGTCGGGTTAGATACAGTTCCCAATATGTTGAAACGAATTGAAACGTACGCAGAAGAAGGGTATCAGCGCTTTAAAGTGAAAATTAAGCCGGAACTTGATTATGAATTGCTAAAGGAAATACGAAGAGTTTTTCCAAAGATACCACTTATGGCAGATGCGAATTCTGCGTATACGTTAGCGGATATTGAGCGGTTAAAAAGGCTGGATGAATTTCAATTAATGATGATTGAGCAGCCGTTAGCGGATAACGATTTTTTGGATCACGCCAAGCTTCAAAAACAAATGGAAACCCCCATTTGTTTAGATGAAAGTATTCATAGCTTGGAAGATGCAAGAGTAGCAATTACACTTGGAAGTTGTCGCATTATGAATATTAAGCCGGGCCGAGTGGGAGGACTTACGGAATCCATTCAAATTCATGATTATTGTAGGAATCATAACATTCCAGTTTGGTGCGGCGGTATGGTTGAAATGGGAATTTCACGCGCACAAAATATTGCATTAGCATCGCTTCCAAACTTTACGATTCCAGGAGATATTTCTGCTTCTAATAGACATTGGGAGAAGGATATTATTTTGCCAGAAGTAACGCTTCAGAATGGAAAAGTGATTGTTCCGAAAGCTACTGGGCTTGGATATGCTGTGAACCGCGAGAGATTAGAGGAAATAACAAAGCAACATATTATATATAAGAGATAAAAAAAGGATTCATATAGCGGATCCTCTTTTTCTTTGTACATAAGAGCACAAGCCCGTTTTTGTGCCAAACAAGCTTCCCATTTGCCCCAAAAACATAATATAAATTGAATCCCCTCATTTAGAGCAAGATTGGAGATCTTGTTACGAATGATAGTAAAGGAGGAATAGAGCAAATGAGTGAAAAGTGCGATAACAGACATGGGCATGGACATCATGGTTGCGGAGGCGGCTTTGCGCTTTTAATTGTATTGTTTATTCTGTTAATTATTATCGGAGCTAGCTGCTTCGGCGGTGGCTACGGCGGCTATTGCGGATATGGCGGATATGGTTACGGCTGCTAACAAAAACTATTAAAAATAGCCTTGTGTGTGACGCACAAGGCTATTTTATTCATAATCTAATAGGATGTGATAATTTTTGCATAGAGAGAGAAGTAAAAAGAAAAAGAGAATTTCAACCGATCCAAAAATCGTTAGCACAACTGTGATTTCAGCAGATAAGGATAAGCCTAATATATCTTGCAGCATCTTTGTTGCAAAAAATGTATGAATAGAAGCCATAATATATGGAACAAAGAATAAGATGGCAAGCTGAATGGTAACAGATTGTTTCATCTCGTATTCTGTTAAACCGATTTTGGTAATGGTAATATATTTTTCATGTTCAGTTGCTAAATCGGTGTACATACGGAAATAAAGAACACTTCCAGCACCGATGAAAAAGATTACACCAAGGAATGTACCAATTAAGAAAAAAGAGGCAACTCCTAATTGATACAGTGAATTGCTGGTCTCAGTAGCATGAAATGGAGGATGCTCCGTCTGAACGGATTCGAGATCATGCTGAACGTTTTTCATGTATGAATTGTTTTTGTGATGTTCCTAAAACAGTTAAGATGCCAAATTGTTTCTTGCGTACTTTTAAAAAGGTACCAATAGAATATAGCAAAAAGAAAAAGGAGAGGAAGAGAATGACAACTTCGGAAGTAGCTATCAAGATGTTAAGGGCTTGATTGAGTTCACTATTTTTAAGTTTAGGATGAAATAAATACACAGCAAAGGAAAATGCACTACTTACAAAGTAAGCAAAATAAGCTCTCGAATTGCGCGTTACATTTTTAAATGCAAATTGCAAAAACGTCATCCGCGTCTTCCGCCAAGCAATGCTAATACATCTAATATTTCTTGATAGAACTTCTCACGATACAATCCGCGATGTAATTCATTATAAAGCTCTCCATCTTTAATGAAGATAACGCGATTGCAATAACTTGCGGCAAAAGGATCATGCGTTACCATTAAAATCGTAGCATTCTCTTCTTTATTGAGTTTTGTAAACAATTCCATAACATCGATGGCTGCTTTTGAATCTAGGTTTCCCGTCGGTTCATCTGCAAGTAGAAGAGATGGATGATGAATGACCGCACGAGCTACTGCAGTTCGCTGGGCTTGTCCACCAGAAACCTCAAAAATTCGTTTATCTAAAATATGATCAATTCCAAGTTTCTTTGAGATACTATCAAGTTTTTCATCCATTTCTTTTAAAGGAACATTGTCTAGCGTTAATGGTAAGACAATATTTTCTCCAATTGTTAATGTGTCTAAAAGATTAAAGTTTTGAAAGACAAACCCTAGTTCTTGACGGCGGAATACAGCAAGCTTTTCACGCCGGAACGTATGCGGCTGTTTGCCATTAATAAATACTTCACCAGCAGTAGGAGAATCAATCGTTGAAATTACATTTAAGAAAGTGGACTTTCCACTCCCAGAAGGCCCCATAATGGCAACAAACTCTCCTTTATCTACATGTAAATTAATATTTTTTAAAGCAGTATGAGGGACCTTACCCTCATACACTTTTGAGACATTTTTTATATGCAATACTTCTTCCATAAGAATTCACCTTTCTATTTTTTAAAGCTTAATGTGCTGCGATAACTTTTGTATATACAAGGAACGAATTAAGAAGAAAAAGAGAATCTCGACCATTCCAAATATAATGAGAACAACTGTAACTTCAGTAAATAATGATAAGTTTATCACTTCTTGTAGCATTTTCGTTGCAAACATTGTATGGATGGAAGCCATAATATAAGGAACAAAAAACAAGATAGCAAGTTGAATCGTAGCCGATTGCTGCATCTCTAATTCGGTTAGACCAATTTTGGTAATGGTAATATACTTTTCATGTTCATTTGCTAAATCGGTGTACATACGGAAATAAAGAACACTTCCAGCTCCGATAAAGAAAATGACACCAAGGAACGTACCAATTAAGAAGAAGGAAGCAGCACCTAATTTAATTTGATATAATGTATCACTTGCTTCTTCCATCATATATAAAGGCTCTTCCGATGCAATACTTTTTCGATCTGCCGTTAATTTATCAAGGTATTCCCTAGCGATTACGTGTGTCCTTTCCCAATCTTGTACAGCAAAGTTATATAGTGTCATATGCTTCATATGGCTGGATAATGCATGGACAGTATCATCAGATAAAATTAGTAATTGTGATGTTAATCCAGTCGGTATTACACTGAATGTTTCATATCCTTTTATTTGTAATGTAAGTGAAGCCTGGGACAGCGTAATGTTTGTTTGCTTGAGATCTTTTTGCAGAGGGCTCAATACATTTTGATAACCATGCCCAGGTAGTACATATGTTTCATTGTCTTTTACAAAAAGGTGTTTCAAGCCTAAAGCATCTGCCAGTTTATTATAATCACTTTCCTTTAGTACATATGCAGTTCGGTCGTATGAGATGGTTTCGTCTTTTTGCAATGAAATTTCATATAGATCAGTTTTCAATTTTTTATAGGAAAACTGTTCTTCACTAAGTCGTTTTTCTAGCCAATTCATATGCTGTGAGGCAAATGGATTGGCATCATATGAAATATAAGTGAAAGGAAATGGCTTATTGTTTGCTACATCAAATTTCATAAATTTTCCTAATCCATATATGAATGTAATCATTGTAAATGCAAGGGCGGAGAGCATTGCTACAATAAAGAGCATATTAATATTGGTTCGAATACGACTTGCTAAATCAGAAATCCACAGCATATTAATCCGTTTCATATAAAATTTTCTTTGTCTTTTTAATATACGAATCAGCAGGAAACTAATTTGAGAAAAGAAAAGGTATGTTCCAATCGTAACGAGTGCTGGAATAACAAAAACGCTAGAAGCAATGTATATGGTTCCGATTTCTAAGCCGAGTGATAGAAAGTATTTTGGATTGCCAGCTAATATATATATCCTAAAAGTAAACAAGTAATACCAAAAAGAGAAATAAATATAGAAGGCTTACGTTCCTTCTGCTTCATATTCCCTTCTTTTAGTAAGCGTACTGCTTTTCTTGTTCGAATAAGCATAGGAGTAAAAGTTGAGACAACAATAAAGAGACCAAGAAAGATTGTTATAGTTAAAATAATCGCACCAGTGGGCCAATATAAGTATAGACCAGATGCGTGTGTGATTTTGGCTGTTACAAGCAAGAAAAATTGTGAAAAAACGAGTCCGAATTGTATCCCAAAAAAGATAGACAATCCTCCAATTAACATATTTTCCATAAATATAAGACGCTTTAATTGTCTTTGTGAGATCCCTAAGACGGTTAAAATACCAAACTGTTTTTTGCGCACTTTTAAAAAAGTACCGATGGAATAAAGCAGGAATAAAAATGAGAAACCGACAATAATCACTTCTGATAAAATCATTAAGCTTGTTACGGCATCTGATGTACTCATATTTTGTAATCGAGGATGAAATAAATACACTGCAAATGAAAAGAAAGTGGCAATGGAAAACGCACTACTTACAAAATAAGCGAAATAAGCTCTTGAGTTACGTGTTACATTTTTTAATGCGAATTGCCAAAATGTCATGCTGTATGCCTCCTTATAAAAGAACAAAAAATCTTGCTGTAAAAAGTGTATGAGAATGAATCCTCATACACTTTTGTGAAATATGCTATTGTCATGTACTTATCACCGTCTTATTTTCATCAGATACGTTATTTACAGCATGATGGAAAATAATTTTAATAGAAGTGCCTTTGCCTACTTCAGAATCGAGCGTTACGGAATGGCCTAAATAATCACAAATTTTGCTTACAATATAAAGGCCCATGCCGGTAGACTCTCCGAATGTGCGACCATTTTTTCCAGTATAAAATGGTTCGAATACTCTGCGAATATCTTCTTTTGGAATACCGACACCTTCATCGCGCACTTCTAAAACAATGTTTGTCCCATTAGAATAGGCAGATAAGAAAACTTTTTTCCCATGCTCTCCCGAATAGCGGACAGCATTTGTCATTAATTGATAAATGATGAAATTCAACCATTTCGCGTCAGAAGCAACTTTAAAATCAGAGTGCACTTCTAACACGGGGAAGACTCCATTGCGAATCAATAGCTCTTTTAATCCATTAATATTTTTCGTTACAATCTCTTTCAATGATATGGTTTCAACATGGAAGTCTTCGTGGAAGTTATTTAATCTTGCCATATATAATGCCATATCAAGTCCTTGATTTAATCTATCGAGTTCCTTTTTAAACTTAGGAATTAATTGCTCATCTTCCATTTCTAGAACCATAAGCTGCATAACAGAAACGGGAGTTTTCATTTGATGTACCCAGTGATTAATAAATAATTGATGTTCCTGTTGTTTTACTTCATACGTTTGCAATTCTTTTTGAAACAAACGATATTGTGTGCGAACAAGCTCGTTTACACTATGAGGCATAGGAGCTGTTGCTCTTTCAATAAATGCATCTTCCAGTTTATCGGGTGGTTCACTTAAACGATGATACATTCTCCGATTGCGAACATAGCGATAAGCAAGGAAGCAAATAAATAAATATAAACTTAGTACGATAAAATAAAATTTGTTATTTTGAAATCCATCGACAGCGTCATATAATATGAAAATGATACCGAAATTTAAAGCATATAGTAGAAAAAATGCAAAATGATCACGTAAAAATAACCTCATGCTTATTCACTCCAAGTTGCATTTAAGCGATATCCCAATCCGCGCACAGTTTCAATTCCATTTTGAATGCCAAGTTCATTAAACTTCTTACGAAGGCGTGTAATATTTACATTTAATGTATTTTCTTCCACGAAGCTTTCATCATCCCAAAGTGCAGCTAGTAAATCTTCACGGCTTGCTGTGCGTGGGAACTTCGCTAGAAGCATTTCTGCCAAAATGGCCTCTTTTTTTGTAAGAAGAACTTGCTCAGCTTTAAAGTGCATTTCTGGTCGTTCCGGGAATAATTTTAATCCTTCTACTTCAACGATTCGTTCAGAAATATTTGGTGCATAATCGCCATAAATCCGTCGTAATTGTCCCTTTATTTTTGCCATCACAACGTCATAGTGGAATGGTTTTGTAATGTAATCATCCGCACCGCTTTCAATTGCCATAATTTGTTCCATCTCACCTGCACGAGCAGAGATGAAAATGATAGGACAGGTTGATTCATGACGAATTTGACGACACCAGTAAAAACCATCGAATTTAGGTAAATTAACATCAAGTAAGACAAGATGTGGATTTACAGCGTTAAATGATTCTAGAATATCATCGAAATTTTCCGCAATAACAGCTTCATAACCATATTTTTGAATATGAGATTGAAGCAAAGATGAAATATTTGGATCGTCTTCAACGATTAAAACTGTATACATATGTATATTCCTCCTCCAAAAGCCATTGTAGCTATAGTGTAACATGTGTTTCTTGTCTTTTCATTATGTTGCAATAAGTGCTACTAAACAGTATAGGACAAAAGTGGAAAAAGTAAAAAGATACATGTGAATCATTTACAATTATTTATTGTTGGTTAGATATTTAGATAAATATCTAAATGTCTAATTATTGATTCGCATCACTTAAAACTGCTGAATTTATTCAAGATGAAAAAAGAGGACAATTCGTTGTTTACTCTTTAAACACGACTGTATTTCCAGATTTATTAGCGTGGGTGTTTACGTTTACGACTAAAGGGGGAGAGGGAAAATGAAAAGCTGTTTTTCCTTCTAGGGGAAGAACAGCTTTTTTACTTTTACAAAGTTTGGATTCTAGAGTAGCAGGAAGGAAATAACCGCATTTAACATTCCATGTACAATGATATAGGTGCTGTTTAATCTTACAGAAATGTAATGTTCCTGTAAGAAGAATGAATGGATGGTTCTTGATCCTTGGTGTTACAGTAGTAAAGTAGTTATTTCGCAAAGCTGTATTTCGTTTTCTTCTACTAAAAGCCCTTACATAACTGACCTCTTTTTGTAAGAAACATCGATAGTGGCAAAAGTAGAGAGTAGATAGAGTGGAAAGAAAGAATAGAAGAAACGAGGAATGATAGATGAAAACAGTGCTAGAAGCAAGAAATATAAAAAAAATATATGATACAGGTGGAAATCAATTTGAAGCGTTAAAGAGCATTCATTTGGAAGTAAAAGAAGGTGAGTTCGTTGGAATTATGGGACCATCTGGTTCCGGTAAGACGACTCTTTTAAATGTTCTTTCTACAATTGATCATGCGACGAGCGGTGAGATTTTCATTGATGGAAGTGATATTGTAAAGATGAATGATGATACATTGGCTTTATTTCGCCGCAATCATTTAGGTTTCATTTTCCAAGAGTATAATTTACTAGATTCGTTAACAGTAAAAGAGAATATTGCGTTACCACTTGCATTATCAAAGATAAAAGCAAATGAAATTGACCGACGCGTACTTGAAATTGCGAAGAAGTTTGGAATTGATCATATTTTAAATCAATTTCCTTATCAAATATCTGGCGGACAAAAGCAACGCTGCGCAGCTTCTCGTGCTATTGTTACAAATCCAAGTATGATTTTTGGAGATGAGCCAACAGGGGCGCTTGATTCAAAAGCAGCGACTGATTTATTAGAAAGTATGAAATCATTGAATGAATATGATCATGCAACAATTTTAATGGTTACACATGATGCCTTTGCGGCAAGTTATTGTAAACGTGTTATCTTCATGAAAGATGGACAATTATATAAGGAATTACACCGTGGTGAGTTAGATTGTAAACAATTTTTCCAACAAGTTGTAGATGTAATGTCTGCTATTTCTGGAGGATCGGCCCACAACATTATCTAGCGTCGCTTTTTATAACATACAGCGGAAATTTAAAGGAATGAACAAATAGGATCATTCCGTTTCGATTCAGTTGATTCATACTATTAAATATTTGGTTTATAAATGGAGAAAGACTTTGCGGGTGTGCGCAAAGTCTTTTTTACTTCTTCATAAAATCTTAAGAATTTTTGATGCTATTTTTTAAAAAATGATTGATACACTTTGGCTATATGAAATGATATTGAAACAATTGTAGAAATGGCGACGAAGTATGGAATTTATTTCGGTGGTATTATTTTTAGCATTGCTAGTATTTCGTATTTGTGTATACAGAAAAAAAGTACGGTAGTAAATAAATAGGAATGAAATGTTTAAAACTACGTATTTTGTGATATCCTTCATAATAAACTAGCTCCTTTCGTAATGTAGCTCTGATTTGGTTTGTTTTTTATAGTTATTCAGTGTAACCAAATTAACCTACGAAATTACGGGTAAGGAGCTAGTTTCGTTCATGATAACTTTATCGCACGGTATTAGAGTTATAAATCATTGTAAAATGCCCAGGTAACAATTCAATGTGGCATGGTGTGTGCAGGGCACTTTCTCCATCTGTATCCACTTCTTTTTCCTCTTTCGTTTCAATGCGAATAGATTTTGCTTGTGCATGAAAAATATCATTTTCATCAGTGTCTTCAAAGAGTTTCTTGTTAATATAATCTCTAAATGCTTGGAAACCTGTTGATCTTACAGCAAAAATATCAAGGGAACCATCATCACATTGTACATTCGGAATGAAGGAAGGAATTCCACCAAGATATTCTCCATTTCCTATCATTACTAAGACAGCTTCATCCTCGTATATTTGTCCATCATACGTAATCTTGACAGAGAAAGTATCAGCATTTTTAACGGTACGAAGTGTACTTAAATAGTAACCAATTTTCCCAAGCTTTGCTTTTTCCTCTGCGTCAATGTTATGAGATACTTCCGAAACAAGTCCAATTCCCCAAAAATTTAAGAAGTATTGGTCATTTGCTTTTGCAACATCAACTGGCTTTGTATCTCCTTTTACAATCACATTTGCTGCATGAGCAATATTTTGTGGAATGCCAAGTGTACGAGAGAAGTCATTACAAGTTCCTCCTGGAATAATGGCAAGAGTTGGTCTTATTTCAAGAGGAGCTAGTCCATTTGTACATTCAAAAACGGTTCCATCACCGCCAAAGACAATGATTAAATCAACTTCACTTGCAAATTCTCTACAATATTTTGTCGCATCTCCTTGCTCTTTTGTATGAAGGATTCGTAAGTCGGGAAAAGTGGCTGCTAGTGGCGGGACAATTTTTTCTAGATTTGTATGTAAATCACCTTGTCCTGCTTTTGGATTGACAATGAGTAGAACTTTTTCAAACTCTGTCTTATTCATTTGTATCTCTCCCTTTGCCTCTTTAGTAATAATGCATGATAGAAATACACTTTCTGGAAGTGTCAACTTACTTTTCTGTTACAACGGAAGCGATGTATGGCAAGTTACGATATTTTTCTGCGCAGTCAATACCGTATCCAACAATGAATTCATCAGGGATTTGGAATCCTACATATTCTGCTTGTAAGTCTACTTTACGACGTTCTGGCTTATCCAGTAATGTACAGAATTTCAATGTTTTTGGTTTATGCATGAAGAAGTGATCTTTTAAGAAATGAAGTGTTAAACCAGAATCAATAATATCTTCTACAACAATGACATTTTTCCCGGTAATATTGACATCGATATCTTTTAGTAATTTAACTTTCCCCGTTGTTTCCGTTTGGTTACCATAGCTAGATGCAGAGATAAAATCAATAGTTACATCGTTTTTAATATGACGAATTAAATCAGCGGCAAAGACGAAAGAACCTTTTAATACAGCAATAATAATGATTTCTTCTCCAGCAAAATCACGCTCAATTTGGCTTGCTAATTCTTTGACTTTTGCCTGTAGTGTTTCTTCGGAGATTAATGTATCTTTTATTTTAATATTCATGAGAAGCCTCCTACGTTATAAAACTTATGAACATTTCGACTGTAAAGGATAGAGAAAGAAAAGTCAAAACATGATGATGAGAAGTGAAAATTCAATATTTTTTAACAAAATCCTCCGTAAAAGGTCTGATGATATGATATAATAGTGGTAAGGAAAACGTTTTCATGAAAGGTGAGAGTCATGAAAAAGAAACAGTACACAAGTGTTACATTTATAAAAGCATTATTTCTAACAATTGTTCTTGGGTTGCTAGCTTATATAATTGATATTCCTGTGCTTCGAGTTTCGTTAATTGGAATGACTTTAATTCTTGGAGCTATTTCTCATGGAATGATGCGTCAATTATATGAAGCGGGATTAAATAATAATAAAAAATAAAGTATAATGTAAGGCCTTCATTTATAAGAGATGGAGGTTTTTTTATCCCGCTATTTTAGGGCAGCCCGATTGGTGAGGGCTCATAATTAGTGGGGGATGAAGAAAACCACTACTGATTAAAGTTTCACTTTATTTCTTACAAAAATGTAAGGTGAATTGTAAGAATAATCGATAGTTGAGTAATATTATTTCGGGTACTATAAAAAGTGTAAGGAAAGAGACAAACCCATTTTAGGTAAATGTAGTTTTAGGCATTCTATGCGAAAAGGAGTAGGAGGGAATGAAGAAACGTTGGACAAACTTTGCTTTTCTATCTACTAGTAATACTATCATACTAGATGGAGAGATGACTCTTTCTCACTTATTTGATCAATCAGATGATGAAACTTCTTCAACATTTACAATGAGATGGTGTAAATGGGGCGAACATTGTAATTTGGAAGAAGGGACCCCTAATCAAGAGCAAAGAATCATCTTTACTAACCCTATTAAAGCATGGATTGTCCAATATCAGAAGTGTAACGTCAAAAATCACTTAAAGAAAACTGAGCCAAGACAATTTTCTTCGGATACTCCTATTCTAGAATTGCATGAAAGTAACAATTAAGTACTGAGACACGAAAAGGCACTGTAGAGAAAATCTACAGTGCCTTTTCCATTCTGTTCATAAAAAAGGTTGTAGAGAATTCTTTCTCTACAACTTAAAGAATAGCGTTTAGGCGCTCTTATTTTTTGAATGAATAGGATAAGCACGAATGCTTTGGAATAAACGTGGTGACGTTGTATATAGAAGCAATAGCAATACTGTACATAATGCAAAAGAAGCAAGCATTATACTACCATTTACAATGAAAGAGTATAGAAAGGCTGATTGTCCTTTTGGTGCGTATTGTCCCCAGAAAATAATTCCCGCAATAAAATGGCAGAAATAGCGTGCAAAACTGCCGATCAATGTTCCCAAGATTATATACAAGAGAACTTTTTTTCCTTGGTTATTTGAAATGGCTTTTTGAATTGAGCGATAAAATAAGCCAGCAAATCCAATAAAAGCAAAAGCAATGAAGTATTCAATAACCGCTTGTATTGGCGTTAAAATATAGGCATCTCCGAAGACAATTTGTAATAACCCCCAAATAAGCCCTCCTAAAAAGGCCATTTTGAATCCCCAGCGATACGCAATAATAAAAATAGGGATCATAGCAAATGAAACAGAACCGCCTGTTGGGATTTTAATTGATAATGGTAAAATGTCGATGATTAAGGCGAAGGCTGCGAGAATTGCAGATTCAATCATCGCTTGTAAATTGGTGTTACGCATGTTGACATTCCCCCTAAATCCAAGTTGCACAAAAAAGAATTATGTACCATAGGGAGATATAAAATACGTAATGAAGAAGAGGAGATGTATTTTAACGTTTGCACAATCCCTACATTAGCATTAACTAACAGGTTCTAAGGGTCGGAACAAATTGTTCCCTCTCAGCCATATAGCTCCCCCTGTGATAACGAAATTCTTTATTTGTTAAATTTATTTTAATCGAAATGGATGAGAAGGGCAAATGAATCTTGTATTGCCACTATTTCAATATAAGTGTACGAAAATGTTAACAAATAGAATAGAAAAGCTATAGTGTATGATTTATACAGTATGCTATAATTTATTGAAAATAATTATCATTATCTTTTAAGGGGGGAGATTATGAGTTTGGTTGATATTCAAATAGGTGAAAAAGTATTAGTGAAAAGTATGCAGGCATTAGATAAATTGTTAAAACGGAGATTAGTTGCATTTGGTCTTTCAGAAGGAAGTGAATTGCGTGTGAAACAAAAGGCGATGTTCAAAGGGCCGTTTACACTAGAGTGCCGCGGACAATTCATTAGTATTCGTCATTGCGATGCGAAAATGATAAAGGTGGAATTAGTGTGAATAAGGTTGCTTTGTTAGGGAATCCAAATACAGGAAAAACATCGTTATTTAATGCATTAACAGGTTCTTATGAATATGTAGGAAACTGGAGCGGGGTAACGGTAGAAAAAAAGATAGGGAAATTGAAAGATAAACAAGGAACATTAATTGATCTACCAGGTGTATATGATTTAAATCCTGTTTCTCGAGATGAGGGAGTCGTTACTCACTTTTTATTAACAGAGGAATTTCATTATATGTTAAATATTGTTGATTCTTCTCAATTTGAGCGCAATATGCATTTAACATTACAGCTTTTGGAATTTGGAAAGCCTATGTCTATTGGTTTAAATATGATTGATGTGGCAAAGCAACGCGGAATTGTGATTGATGTAAAAAGATTATCAGAAATATTGGGAGTAACAGTTGTTCCTGTTGTTGCAAGAAACGGGAAAGGTTGTGATGAATTACTAGCTACTCTTCATGAAAATAATAGGAAAGAAATGAACTCATTTATTCTTTCATATGGTGAACAAGTAGAGACAGCAATAGCAAGTATCATGACACTTTTTATGAAAGAAAATTATGAGCATTTAAGATGGCTAGCGCTTCAATTTTTAAGCAATAATGAAGTGGTGGAACAAGAGGTAATGGGATTATCTATTTATCATGAATTAGTAACAATACGCTCTCAGTTAGAGAAAAAACTGGATTGTACGTTAGAAGAGCATATGTATAACACGCGTGCAACGTATATTGAAAAGTTAAAAACAAGTGTCATTCAACATAAACAGGAAGGGAAAATTCCTTTTTCAGAAAAAATAGATAAGTTGATTGCACATAAAATTTTTGGACTGCCCATCTTTTTAGCAGTCATGTTTTTCATTTTTCAGGTTACGTTTACGTGGATTGGCACACCATTATCGGATATACTTGATGAATTTTTTAGTGGACAGCTTACAGATTGGGTTACAGCTGGGTTGATTCATATAGGAGCTTCTGATTTTATTCAAGCGCTTATTACGGAAGGAATTATTGCTGGCGTTGGTGCTGTATTAGTATTTGTCCCACAAATCTTTGCTTTGTTCTTTTTTATTTCATTATTAGAGGACTCCGGATATATGGCGCGAATCGCAGTTGTGATGGATAGAATTATGGAGTTCTTTGGTTTAAACGGAAAAGCGTTTATTCCAATGATTATCGGTTTTGGTTGTAACGTTCCGGGAATTATGGCAGCAAGAACAATTGAACAAGAAAAAGAACGACTGTTAACGGTCTTCGTAACACCATTTATGTCTTGTTCAGCGCGTCTACCTGTATATGCATTATTTGCAGGAGTTTTCTTTCCTCATAGCCAGGCGACTGTTGTATTTTCTTTATACATCGCCGGTATTATACTTGCATTACTTGTTACGAAAATCATGTCCATGACGATTTTAAAAGAAGAAAAGTCTATTTTTGTTGTGGAATTGCCACCTTATCGCATGCCGCAAGCGAAAACATTATGGCTTAGCACATGGGAAAAAGGAAAAGGCTTTGTCCGTAAAGCGGGTACGTTTATTTTTGGTGGATCGGTTGTGATTTGGTTATTAAATTATGCTGGTCCATCTGGGTTTGGTGTTGATATGGGAGATAGTTTCTTAGCGATGATTGGTGGAGTCGTTGCACCGCTGTTAGCACCGCTCGGTTTTGGAACGTGGCAAGCAGCAGCATCACTGTTAACAGGGTTTTTAGCAAAAGAGGTCGTTGTTTCGACCATGGCAATTATTTATGCAGTAAAAGAAGATGCATTAGGAAATATTATGGGAGCGCACTATACAGCGTTATCAGCATATGCATTTATGTTCTTTCTTTTGTTGTACGTTCCATGCCTTGCAACAGTAGCTGTGATTCGCCGGGAAACAGGTTCGATAAAATGGACGATTTTCTCTGTTGTGTATCCACTTATTGTTGCTTATGTATTAACATTTGTCATATATCAAGTTGGGGCGTTACTCGGATTCTAGAAGGAGATGTATAATAATGATAGTCAATATTGTTATTGGTGCTGTCATTTTTGGTTATGCAGGATATACGTTATTTCGTTTTGTAAAGAGAAGTAAAAAAGGAAAATGTGCGGCATGTTCTTTAAATCAATCTTGTCAGTCGAAAACTTGTAGTCCGAATAGGAATCATACTGTGAATAAATAAAAAGCTTTGCGAAATTTGCAAAGCTTTTTTTATGTATCATTTCATTTTAACAAGCTACGCCGCGTCTACTCCATTTCTTCCTGAAAACTCTTTGCTAAGGTCTTTATCAAATTTCAGCACACCTACAGTTTTTTCTTCTCCTTTTACGGTGTCATATGCAGCATTCTCTACAATTGTAAACATATCTGCATAGCTACGGTTATTACCAATACTTGTGTTGCCTTCATATTTTTGTTTGATTCATTACAAGTACTTTCTTTCCGTCTAATGTTACAAGTTTCATTTTATATGAACGATTGATTTTTCTTGCAGTAACATGACAAATATGTAATGGAGTAACAAAAAGAAGGAGTGGGAAATTCGAACATAGGGAATTGTATACACATATTGTAATCAGAATGTAAGATTATTCTTTTTATATTTGAAAAATAAGATGTAAGGGCATGTTGGGTTTGATATAATGTACACAAGGTTATAAAAATGAATATTTTTACTGTGAAGGGAGATTTTTTAAGGCTTCTAAGTAGGGGATTTGAAATTAGATGTAAATATATAGGAGGAATTGAAATGTCTTTATTTAAGCGATTAAGGGATCTAACGATGTCAAATGTGTACGCACTCATTGAAAAAGCGGAAGATCCAGTTAAGATGACGGATCAATATTTACGTGATATGCAAGAGGATGTACAAGAAGCTGAGAAGAGTGTAGCAGCTCAAATTGCGCTTGAGAAAAAGTTTAAATTATTATTTGAAGAGCAAGAAGCACTTGTTAAAAAACGTGAAGAACAAGCGCATATGGCTGTTCAAGCAAACAATATTGATCTTGCGCGTCGCGCTTTAGAAGAGAAGCAAAGTGCAGAGCAAAAAATGAATGAATATAAAGCAAGTTATGAACAAAATAAAGCGGCTGCGGATAACCTTCGTGCTAAATTAGAAGAAATGCGCAAGCAATTAACAGAATTGAAAAATAAACGTGAAACGCTTGTTGCGCGTGTAAATGCAGCCAAAGCACAAAAAAGTATCAATCAAGCAATGTCTGGATTCGATGCTAATACTGCAAAAGCGGGGCTTAGCCGCATGGAAGAAAAAGCTCTTCAATTAGAAGCAGAAGCAGAGGCAAGCGGTGAAATTTATAAAAAAGAAAAGTCGTTAGATGAGGAATTTGCAGCTTTAAATAAAAACTCAGCTGTAGAGGACGAATTAGCGCGTATTATGAAGCAGTACGAGAAGTAATATAGAAGAAAAATCTTTCTTTTTTAGGAGAAAGAGTGTTTAGCTGTATATAGACGCAGCATTTTATGCTGTAAAAAAGTAATTTACTTTATTTGTATTTCGATACAGGGAATGAACATAGATATAAAGATAAAAGAACCGACATGACATGAAAAGTAATCATGTCGGTTTTCTTATTATGTTCTTAGAGGAGGTTTTTGTATGACGTGGATGAATGTGTTAGCGATGTTTGTCTGGACAGGAGCAAGCGCTATTCTTTTATTTACACTGATGTGGATTGATTCTATTTTTACAAAATATAATGATGTAGCAGAAATGAAAAAAGGAAATATAGCTGTGACAACACGATTTATTATGAAATTATTTGCACAAGGATATATTTTGTCGCAATCGATTACAAAATCAAATGATTTATGGCAAGCACTTTTAGCCTCAGTTGTATCATTTGTCATTTTATTAGTTGTAGAGATGTTGATTGAATTGATCTTAAGAAAAATAATGGGATTAGATTTAGAAGAAGGAACAAAGCAAGGGCATGTTTCGCACGCTTTATTAGCGGGCTCATTACATATTGTTGGAGCACTTATTTTAGCAGCTTGTCTATAACAGAAAGAGGAGGGATAAAGCATGAGTTTATTTAAGCGAATTAAAAATATAATAAAAAGTCCAGAACCTGCTAAACCAGAACGATCGTTATTAACGTTAGCTCCTGGAGATATGATTGAAGTTTCATTAATAATGTATGAATTAATTGGAAAAACAAGCATGCATTCTCGTAATGAAATTGTATTAACGTTGCAGGATGGGAAAACGATTCGTTATTTAAAAATTGAAAATCGTGAAAGTACGTATTATAAATTATATACACCGATTGACGGGCGTTTAGATTCGATAGATGAGATTCCAACAACAATTGAAATGGATGGTATCGATTATCATCTAGAAGAGCACTATAGTGGACGTGCTGTTGTCATGGGAAAAACACCGTTTGCTGTTTCAGATGAGCAATATGTATGGGAATTTCAATCCGATAATCGAAAATTACTTCGTATTGAATGGCAAGATGGACGCACAATGATGTATGAGGGAGAAGCAATTCTTTCTGCGGATGTACAAATTATAAGGGCAACATAAGGAGGCGATAATCATGTCAAACCGATTGTTTACCATGATTAAATCGCTCGGTATTGCTACTTTTGTAATTATTGGAATACTTATAGTTGCTGGCTACATATTATTGGGAGAGGGAAATGAACAGTCCATTCAAGACCGCTACCCATTAGAATCAGTTGCAAAAGATGGTAAGCAAGAATCATATGTATATAGGGCTGCAAACAAAACAGTTCCTCAGGTTGCAAAGGAATTGGTAGATGAAAAAGAGCCAAAGCAAGTGTCAAAAGAAGACGAAAATCAAATGTTTCTTGTGTATTCTGATGAGATTTATAACCTTCAAAAAGATAAAGAAAAACCATCGGATACACTGATTGAAATTAGCAATAAAGAATTTGTTCGCCAAAATTATCAACCATCTTTTTTACAAGGGTATATTGTCGGAAGTATTTTAAATGATATATTTGGTTCGTATAAATCGTCGCGTGGTGATTATCGCGGATATAATGATAGACAAAATCATAAGCCAGTTATCCCGGAAAGACCGCCTACAAAAGAGGAAAAGAAAACACCACCGCCTATTACAAAAGAGGGAAAAGGGTCGATTATTAAAAGAAGTGATAAAATTGATTCCAAACCATCTGTAGGAGATCAAGGAAGTATTACGAAAAAAGAGAATAAGAAAGTTCCACCATCTACAGGAAAGAAAGGAACAATTACAAAATCACCAGGTGGTAATAGCTCAGATGTGAAGCCCAAATCATCGATTAAAACTCCGCCAAAGAATACATCTCCCCCTAAAACACGGGTTGGTGGTGCAGGGAAAATTACGAAAAGAAGATAGTGAGAAAGGCCCAAGAAGAGTGGTATCAATTTCTTGGGCCTTTTTTGCGTGTAATTAATTATCGAGCATTTCATAGGATTACAAGCAATAAGGAAGCCAAGGCTATTCTTCTGCTTTTAAGAATAGTCTTGGCTGTATATTAATGAAATATAAAACTTAGAACAGTCAAGAATATCGCAAATCCTAAAATAACCCCTACAACTTTTATATGGCGCTTTTTCCCCATGACAACAATTGCGATATATTCACGAATCAATGCGTTTGGCCAATAATAAAAAGCCGTTTTTGAACCAATTCCTTGGCTATTTAGACCAGCTTGTTTGGCATATAAACCAGCGCGAAATAGGTGGAAGTTATTTGTTGCAAAGATGCTGTTGTAATTTCCGTCTGGTTTTAATGAATCCATAATTTGCTTTGAGAACAGCATGTTTTGGTACGTATTAACTGATCGGTTTTCTTGCACTGTATGTTCAATCGGAATTCCTTGTTCCACAGCATATTTTTGCATTGCTTCAGCTTCAGGAAGGTTTTCATCAGGTCCTTGTCCACCGGAGAAAATAATTGTAGGTGGTGAAGCAACTGCAGCTTGCTTATGATAGAAATCAATTGCTTTATGAATACGGCTTGCTAGTAGTGGTGGAACTTTATCACGAATTAACCCACTGCCGAGAACGATAATGAAATCTTGATTGTATTTTGGCCTATTAAATTGATAAAGAAGATAGGCAGTGAAGAAATTTAGAACATGTATAAAAAAGTACAAAATAATGAGCGAAATTGCGCCGAATATAGGTTGAAAATGAGAAGAAAACAAGCTTGCCGGGTCAAAAATAGCCAGTAGTATCCATAGTAAAATGAATATACCTAAAAAGAGTGTTAAACAATTAGAAAAGCGTCGTCCTTCTTTTTTCATTAATGTTTTTGCATTAAGAAATAGTCCTATTACTAATGCAATTATGCCGAAAGGTAACATCAGTATAAAAGCTAAAAAAGGTATTACAAGAATCCAATGTATGTTTTCATTATCAAATTGAAAAGCGACAATAAGACAAAAAACGAGAAATGAACAGAAAAAAGTATTAAATAAAAAGCCGTTTATTATTTTTCTTGGATCTTTTAAATAAGAATAAAGAAAAATAATGAATAAAATAAGAGGAATCATCCCAAAAATAATCAAGTAATATACACCTCATTTTTATAATCTTTGTGTTAATTGATCCGATATTTCATGGCAACCTCATTAAAGAGGAGCCATAATCAGTGCTGATGAAGAAAGTCCCACTACTGATTAAAGCTTCGCTTTATCACAAAGATTATATTACATGATGAAAAAGATAGTTCTTAGAAAAAAGAGGATTTAGAATTTTCTCAATAAATAGTATGGAATAATATGATACAATGTATTCAAAGCGATATATTAAAAGTAAAATGGTTTTGGACACTCTACGGAGTGTCTTTTCTATTTATATCGCGGAAATGATATTGCTTATCTCACTATTTTAGGGCAGTAAGACTCCCACCTCAAGATCCAAAGAGAAGCAAGGAAGATAGATGGGAGCTCATAATCAGTGGAGGATGAAGAGAAAAAACTTGGATTTGTAGAAGTGCTATAAGGCAGAATTGTTCCTGATAGGCTATTTATTAGATTCCGTGCCAACTCATTCTGGGTTAATAGGAAGGGGGACAAATAGAGAATAGAGCATCTCGATAAGAGGTGCTTTTTTCAATTTTAGATTAAGGATGCTATTCATTTTTCACTATAATAATAGGAATAAATATTTATACTAAACATTAGCAATCTTCCGTATAAATATTATCAATTTACTATATCTTCCATTAATGTTACATTGAATTTGAAAAGACTTTCTTTTTCAAATTACTACCCCTAACAAACTTTTGAAAAAGTTAGCTGTCTCCATACTTGTCATTTATGCCTTAACAAAAGAGGGATCATATGATTCCTCTTTTGTTTTTTTCGACAACATATGACAAATAACATATGTATAATTTATTATTATGTTAAAGGGATATAATAGTGCTTTTTAGTAAAGGAGACGTAGAAATGAACTTCAAAAAAATATTGATGACAGGTGCAATTGTTGCCGCAACGACATTCACATCTATTGGAAATGCACAGGCACAAATTACTTTTTCAGATCTTCCGAATCATCACTGGGCGTACAAAGCGATTATCGAATTAGCAAATAAAAATATTGTTTTTGGATATGGAGATGGAAATTTTGGATTGGGAGATGAGGTAACGCGTGAACAAGTTGCAGCTCTTATGTTCCGTCATTTCAAACCAGCGGAAAAAGAATATTATCATAACCCTTATAAAGATGTGAGCAATCATTCAACTATATTTAAAAAAGAAATTTTAGCTTTAACAGAAATGGGTATTTTTGCAGGAGACGAAAAAGGAATGTTTAGGCCCAAAGACTCGCTAACTCGTGAAGAAATGGCGCAAATTTTAACAAGGGCGTTTCAATTAGACGTAAGGTCAGAGCATACTTTTTCAGACGTAGATAGAAAATCATGGGCAAATGATGCGATTAGTGCTGTGCAGTCCAATCGTATTACTAATGGAACAGGCAATGGTATGTATGCACCAAAAATGCATGTAAGTCGTGAACAATATGTGCAGTTCTTATATAATGCGACATTACCCTTTGAAAAAAGACCAGTTGCAAATCCAGTCGTGAAACCAGAAACAAAGCCGAACCGCTTTGCGAACTGTAAAGAAGCAAACGCTGCTGGTATTTATGATATTACGAAAGAGAGCCCGTATTACGGCAAGCATTTAGACCGAGATGGTGATGGCATTGCTTGTGAACGAAAGAAAGCAGGAAAATAATAGAACCCGTACTGCACTGTTTAAGGAATTCGGTTTATTTTTGTAATCTAAATATGTAAAATTGCATAGAATTGATAAGGATTGTGTATGATATAATCATAATGAAAGCTGTTGGTAATTTTCTTTGTCATAGTTGTTAGGTTTTAACACATAACTTCTAATCGAAAATCATACGTGTAGGCAGAAAAAGACACTCTTTTTAGAGTGTCTTTTTCATATTTTAGTGATATCCTTTGGCAGAGTCTTTATGGATTTTTTCTTTAAAGATACTATAGCTCCAAAGTTGATATCCAATAACAATTGGTACCATGATTAAAGCGACGAAGAACATAATTTTTAAGTTTAATTCACTGCCAGCTGCTTTATATAGCGTTGTGCTGTATGCGTCATTAATGCGCGATGGTAACATGCGCGGGAACATGCCAATAAAGCCAGTTGCCATAAACATCGCAATTGTTAAGCAAACCGTTGTAAAGGCAAAACCAATTTTATGTTTGTATACCATAGCGATTGTTATAATGCTTAATATCATAGCAAGAGCTGGGACAATGAATAGTACGGGATATTCTGTGAAGTTTTGGAATAAGTTTGTCCGATTTGCAGTTGCTACATAGAAGATTGCTAGTAAGATAGCTGCTGTCATTGAAAATGGTTTTGCAATTTTATAAGCGCGATCTGCTACTTCTCCAGACGTTTTAATCATAACCCAAAGCGATCCAGAGACAACGAAGATTGCTGTGAAGAAAAGACCGCCTAAAATACCATAATGATTTAGTAAAGTAAATAATGTTCCTTCATAACCATCCTTACCAATTTGTAATCCATAGTATAGGTTAGCGAATGTAACACCGAATAAGAAAGCGATAAGAAAACTACCG
The DNA here is from genome assembly GCF_022662635.1 of Bacillus cereus group sp. BfR-BA-01522. Classification (NCBI taxonomy): domain Bacteria; kingdom Bacillati; phylum Bacillota; class Bacilli; order Caryophanales; family Bacillaceae; genus Bacillus; species Bacillus cereus group sp. BfR-BA-01522. The sequence continues at coordinate 44,928 of NZ_JAKUDY010000017.1, forward strand.
ATGGTAAAAGCCCATTTACAAGCGCTTTGCCAAACTGGTGAATCATCTTTATGCATAAATTCAAGCCCTGCTGCACGAGCGAAAAGAGCAAGTAATACTAAAAATAACGGTGTATATAAGTAGCTAAACATATTTGCATAAGTGATTGGAAAGGCAGCGAAAGTAGCTCCCCCGGCTGTAATTAACCAAACTTCATTGCCACCCCAGAAAGGGCCGATTGCTTCTTGCATTTGGTTGCGTTCTTTTCGATCTTTTGTAACGAAAGGGAAGATCATGCCGTTTCCAAGTGCATAGCCATCGAGAATAAAGTAAACAGTCCAAATCACGCCCCATAAACCGAACCAAATCACTGCAAGCATATCATGAGACATGAGCTGCACCTCCCTTAGTAACAGGTTCTTCTAACGCAGCTGGCCCTTTCTTAGCAAATTTCAACATCAAGTATACATCGGCAATTAAAAGTAATGTATAGAATAAAACTAAGCTAAGAAGTGAGAACCAAATTTGTGGTACAGAAATTGGAGAAACAGCTTCGGCTGTTCGCATTAATTTATATACTGTCCACGGTTGACGGCCTGCTTCGGCAACAATCCATCCAGCATTAATTGCAACATATGGAAGTAAAACAGACCACATTGTAATCTTTAAGAATCGTTTTGAGTTTTCTAATTTTCCTTTTCGGTTTAAATAGAAACCAAACCAAGTTAATGCCATGAAGAATATGCCAAGTGCAACCATTAAGCGGAAGCTATAGTAAACAAGGTTTACGTTAGGACGATCTTCTTTTGGAATATCTTTCAGGCCAACAATTTCCCCATCAAATGAATTTGTATAGAAGAAGCTTCCAAGTTTTGGGATTGTGAATAATTCAAAATTCTTTTCATTTTCTACATCAGGAATTTGAATGATAGAGAATCCTTGTCCTTTTCCAGTCTCCCAAACCGCTTCCATTGCTGCACCTTTTGCAGGTTGCATTTTTGCCGCATAAACACCGGATTGATGACCGATGAAAGGTGTTGCAGTTGCTGCAAATAAACCTAAAATAAGTCCAAATTTAAATGATTTTTTAAAGAAGTCTACATCGTTTTTACGTAATAAATGATATGCGCTAATTGCCATAACAAAGAAAGAACCAACGATATAACAACCAACAACTGTATGGAAGAACATATGCCATGCATATGGATTTGTAACGAGAGCCCAGAAATTATCTAATTCAGCACGACCATTGCGTACTACATAACCAACAGGGTTTTGCATAAAACCGTTTGCTGTGATAATCCAAAGTGCAGAAATATTTGTTCCAAGTGCAACCATCCACATACAGAAAGCACGGAATTTTGGTGATATTTTATCTTTACCAAATAACCAAATTCCCATAAAAGTAGATTCTAAGAAGAAAGCAACAAGTGCTTCAATTGCAAGTGGTGATCCAAATATGTCGCCCATGTACTTAGAATACTCGGACCAGTTTGTTCCAAATTGGAATTCCATTGTAATCCCAGTTATAATCCCCATTACGAAATTTATCGTAAATAGCTTACCCCAGAAATTTGCCATTTTACGATATGTTGGGTTTAATGTACGTGCATACTGTGTTTCCATACACGCTACTAAAATAACAAGTCCGATTGTCAATGGTACAAATAAGAAATGATAAAAGACTGTAATTGCAAATTGAAAACGACTCAGTAACAAAACGTCGGACATAATAAGAGTTCACTCCTTTTTAAACATTATCTACATTTAGTTTATAGTGAAAACATGAGAAAAATAGGGAAGAGTTGTTACAAAGCTGTGTGTATATTTTGAAAGAATTATGTCGATTATCTGAAAAAATCTTATTTTTAATATAAGACGATATTCTTTTTGTGTTTTTTAGATTTTGGTAAACTAAATATGTAGTTTAAATGAGAGAAAAGAGGGGCTTTTTACTATGAAGTCATTAGAAGAGATTTTGAGGTACAATGAAAAATTTGTAGAAGAGAAAAAATATGAGGAGTATGAGGCAGGGAAGTTTCCAAATAAAAAAATGGTCATTGTCTCTTGCATGGATACTCGTCTTGTTGAATTATTACCAAAAGCAATGAATATGCGAAATGGTGATGTGAAAATTATTAAAGTAGCAGGGGCTGTTATTTCTCATCCATTTGGAAGTATTATGCGTAGTATTTTAGTTGCTGTATATGAACTTGGTGCTGACGAAGTATGTATTATTGGTCATCATGATTGTGGTATGGCAAAAATTCAAGCAAGCAGTACAATTGAAAAAATGAAAGAGCGCGGTGTATCAGAAGAGAGATTAGATGCACTTCGTTATTCTGGAATTGATTTAGAAAAATTCTTACAAGGTTTCTCAAGTGTAGAAGAAAGTGTAGAACATAGCGTATCAGTTCTTCGTAATCATCCGTTACTTCCAACAGAAGTACCTGTCCATGGTCTTGTTATTCACCCTGACACGGGGAAATTAGATTTAGTTGTGAACGGCTATGAAGCTTAAAAATTTCATTTGTCATCCTTTTTGTCTGGGACGGGATCAAATCCTCCGGGATGAAAAGGGTGACATTTTAATATACGCTTTAGTGTGAGCCAAAAACCTTTGAGAGCACCGTGTGTTTGAAATGCCTCTAAACCATAATGAGAGCAAGTCGGATAAAAGCGGCATGTAGGTGGTGTCATCGGCGAGATGAATTTTTGATAAAAACGTATAATACCAATAAAAATCTGTTTCATAACGGTCTCCTTTTCAGCATATTCTTCTAGTATTATAGCACGGACCATACTTAATACTTTACTAATTCGGATTTCCGTTATATCATATTGGATATAACGGAATTAAAAATAAAAGCGGGAGAGATGATTTATGCCATCAGTAGAAAGCTTTGAATTAGATCATACAATTGTAAAGGCTCCTTATGTAAGACATTGTGGTGTTCATCAAGTAGGTAGCGACGGTATTGTAAATAAGTTTGATATCCGTTTTTGCCAACCAAATAAACAAGCGATGAAACCAGATGTGATTCATACGTTAGAACATCTATTAGCGTTTAACTTACGTAAATATATCGATCGTTATCCACATTTTGATATTATCGACATTTCACCAATGGGTTGCCAAACAGGATATTATCTTGTTGTAAGTGGTACACCGACAGTTCGTGAAATCATTGATTTATTAGAACTAACGTTAAAAGATGCAGTTCAAATAACAGAAATCCCAGCTGCCAATGAAACGCAATGTGGGCAAGCGAAACTTCATGATTTAGAAGGAGCAAAACGCTTGATGAATTTCTGGTTAAGCCAAGATAAAGACGATCTTGAAAAAGTATTTGGTTAAAATGAAAGGAAGCTGCCTGTGAAAGGCAGCTTCTTTCTTTAGTATACGAGGTTCCTCATATCCCTTCTTTTCTTTATTTTATTATGAAACAAAGAGTGCTTTTACATAATTTTGTAATTGTTGAAAACAATAGAAAATAAAAAGAGAGAAAGAAGGGCGCTATATGGAGAATAGAAAAACATACTATATATCAGTTGGAAATGGACAAATTTCGCAAGTGAAAACAGCGGATACATATAGCTTTGAAATTCGAGCAACGGATGAGGAAATTATCCAGCTCCGAGAATACTTTGACCAAGCGTATCGAGAAGACCTTGGATCATTTGTACGTTCTCATGTCCCGTTCGTTGAGTATCATCATGACTCGAATAATGATCGATATGATGCAGAACTACAAAAGGCATATAAGATGATTTATGATTTAGGGAGTCATGAAACGAAAGAATTAGTCGCACAAATGGGAATAATCAATGGATTATAGTTGGATAACATTATGCAGGAAAGCGAGAATATGCTACAATTTGTGGTAGGAAAAACTTGTAACCATCAATAGGGGAGTAATGGCATGTACACATTTAAAGATTATTACCACAACACTGTACAATTATCGTTTGAACGTTATCCATTTTCTCCTGAGCCAAAGCATGTTTGGGTTGTATGCCGGTACAGGGATCAATGGTTATTAACGCATCATTTGCGCCGTGGTCTTGAATTTCCAGGTGGAAAAGTAGAAATGGGAGAGACACCGGAAGAAGCGGCAGTTAGGGAAGTTCATGAAGAAACCGGCGGGATTGTTTCTGATTTAACTTACTTAGGGCAATACAAAGTGTCAGGAAAAGATAAAATTATTATTAAAAATATTTATTTCGCAACCATTAGTGCGGTGGAAGAACATACGCATTATGAAGAAACAAAAGGATCTGTGTTATTAAAAGAAATTCCTGATAACATTAAACATGATAGAAAATTTAGTTTTATTATGCGCGATGATGTATTAGCGCGTACGATGAAGCATATAGAAGAACTCGGCTGTTTTATAAAGTAAAGTGGCCGAGTTCTTTTATCATACGGGATTGTTCAAACTCACCTCAAAATAAATCTCTCTTTCTTTAAAAATAAGTATCGCATATTTTAGAAAGAATGCGTATGATATTTTTGTAGAATCGAATGATGGAGGTTTTTATGGGGAAGTTTTATAGTAAGTTTGTAGGCTTTATTATAGCAATGGGACTACTGATAGCGGGATGCAGTAAAGAAGTAGAGGTTGCCGAAACGAAAGAAATATGTCATACAGAAGAAGAATGTACGAGAATTGGAGATCGGATGGTTGAGAAAGTATACAAAAAGATGGAAAGTCTATCTCAATTGGAAGAGCCAACAGACTATGTAAAGGAATCGAAAGAAATAGAAAAGAAAGATGTACAGTTAGATAGCATGAGGGGAACTGAAAAGAAGCAAGATGATGAAAACTATTTCTTTTTAGCATCTTATTACATAGATGAAGAGGAAATTATCGATCCATATTTTGAAAAACTAGATAAAAAGCGTTTCAATAAAGCATTTGCTGATGATCAGGAAGCAAAGAATGAGATTATGGAACAACATGAAGATAGCGATTATCATGAAATGCTGTGGGATATGTATCGTACATTAATTCCTTCTAAATATCGAAAGAACATTGTAGAGTTTGATATTGTGACAGATGGATATGAAGGGATTGTTGCTCACGTTGCTCCTAGTATGGACGATCCGAAAGATTGGGTGTTAAGTTTAGATACACTTGATTCAGGCGTCAATATAGACGAAGTAATGAAAACATTAATTCATGAGACAGCCCATGTATTGACACTTAATGATAGACAAATCCCAGTGAATGAAAAGTATATAAAGTCATTTGAAGAAGGTAAAGATATTTCATCCTATCAAAACAAATGCAAAACTCTTTTCTTACAAGAAGGATGTGTGAAGAAAGGTTCGTATATTCATACATTTTATGATTCGTTTTGGAAACCGATTGAACGAGAATGGAAAGAGAAGCAGATTGAGACAAATGAAGAAGCACGAATTACATTTTTTGAAGAGAAACATGATCAATTTGTTTCAGAATACGGAACGACGAATGTCGCTGAGGATATAGCAGATACATTTACAGCATTCATTTTACAAGATTCAAAGAAGGTGAAAGAAGGAACAGAACTGAAGTATCAAAAAATTGCATTCTTCTATCAATTCCCTGAACTTGTGAAAATGAGAGCAGAAGTATTATCTGGACTATATGAAATTTCGAAGGGAGTAAAAGAAGCGTAAGTGATCCAAGCAGCCAAAATAGTGGTTGCTTTTTTTTATGAGGAAAAAGGAATAAAAGGTTTACGGTCGAATAAATATAAAATTGACACAAAATTGACACAAAATTGACACATTTTAAATATACATACTATAGAGATAATATATTATTCTCAAGGAGGTAGTAGAGCGGATGAAAACGGTTCTTGCAATTGCTGGTCTCATTTGGGTAATGTCTCATAGTATTCCGATTTTTGAAGGTGAACAAATTCGTACAGCATTAAATAAACATTTTAGTGAGTATCGTATGATTGATCGACAATATAACGTTGTAAAAGTACGTGTGAAAGATTGTTTTCATACGGTTACAGTTGAAGGAAATATGGTGGTGAAGGATACAAAAGTATGCGATTCAAAATAAATGATATATGTAGAAAGAAGCTGAGCCCATCATATAGTTTGGGATCAGCTTCTTTTACGTTTTCCAATTATTAATTTTTCGAAGCCTTCTACAAACACATACATGAGAGTAGCAAGAACGCATGTTAATAATACGCTAAGCAGTATGAGTGTAAAGTTAAAGACTTGAAAACCGTAGCTAATTAAATATCCTAGACCTTGTTTTGAAACGAGAAGTTCTCCAAAAATAACCCCAACCCATGATAATCCAACATTTACTTTTAGTGTTGAAATAATAGTTGGGAAAGAAGCGGGTAAAATCACTTGTTGATATGTTTGCCATTTATTTGCGCCAAATGTATGCATTACTTTTATATAATTTGCATCGACTTCTTGAAAGGCACTATAAATAACGAGAATAGTAATAATGATGGAAATAATGACTCCCATCGCAATAGAAGACGTAATATTTGGACCAAAAATAACGATGATAATTGGACCAAGTGCTACTTTGGGCATTGCATTTAGGACGACAAGGTATGGGTCAAGGACACGGGCTACAAGAGGAATCCACCAAAGAATCGTCGCAATAATGGTACCGAGTACAGTGCCGAGAATAAAGCCAACGCCTGTTTCAAGAAGTGTCGTCCAAATATGGGCCCAAAGAGAGCCATCGATCCATTTATTCAGAAATAACTCCCAAATATTTGAAGGGGAACTAAATAGTAAAGGGTCAATCCACTCTTGGTTACTAGCAATTTCCCATAAGACAAAGAAAAGACTTAAAATACATAGCTGTAAAATGTGAGTAATCCATGTGCGTGTTCGTTCTTTTTTTCGAAACTGTTCATGTAGTTGTTTTATATTATCCAAGGCGTTCCAGCTCCTTCCATATATCTTGAAAAAGGGCTGGGAAATCGGGATGACGTCTTGCTTCTAATGGTGATAAAGAACGAATGTTTTTGGGAATATGAAAGGTTCTTGCAACTTTGCCAGGCTTTGCTTGAAGTAAATAAATTTTATCGCTCATCGCAATAGCTTCTTCAATATCATGTGTAACGAGAAGGGATGTCTTCTTATACGTTGGGAGTAAAGAAAAAACAAGTTCTTCTAGTTTTAATTTTGTTTGATAATCAAGTGCGGAAAATGGTTCATCTAGCAAAAGAATTTTCGGATTTGTTGCGAGCGTTCGAACGAGCGCAGCACGTTGGCGCATGCCGCCTGATAGCTCACTTGGGGACTGTTTTTCGACTCCATCTAATCCAACTTGCTTTAAAAGTTGCAATGCATGCTTTTTTGTCTCCTCTTTATAGGTGTTTGTAATACGCAAACCAAGCATAATATTTTCTTCAATCGTTTTCCATGGGAATAAATAGTCTTGCTGGAGCATGTAACCCATGGAATCTGTTGATTTTGTCACAGGTTCTCCTTCTAAAAAGACGAGGCCGTCAGTTGGCTTTAAAAGGCCAGCAATAATGGATAGAAGAGTTGTCTTTCCACAGCCACTTGGTCCAAGAATGGAAATAAATTCTCCTTCTTTTACGTGTAAGTTCATACATTCCAGAACAAGCTTTGCATGATCTTTGGCAAAAAAACAGTGAGAAACATTAGATATTTGTAAGAAACTCATTGAATTCGCCTCTATTTCTTAATAACGCTCTTAGCAATATTTGTATTCACAAGCGCTTGATGTGGAACTTCTTTTTGTAATTCGCCAGCTTCTTTCATGATTGCTTGTAGCTGTACCCATTCTTTTTCATCTAATAAAGGATCCGTTGCATAAGAATGTTGTTTTTTATAGCGCTCAATGACTTTTACGGTAATATCTTTTGAAGTGTCTTGAAAAAGAGGAGTAACAACATCGGCTATTTCTTCAGGTGTATGTGTATCAACCCATTGTTGCGCTTTATATAAGGCACGTGTAAACTTTTCGGCTGCGGCTTTCTCTTTCTTCAAAAAGCTTTGCTTTGCCATAAATGTTGTGTAAGGAACAGTTCCTGATTCAGCTCCAAAAGAAGCGACGATATATCCTTTTCCTTCTTTTTCAAAAATGCTTGCTGTTGGTTCAAAAAGTTGAACAAATTCCCCTGTACCAGATGCAAAAGCATTTGCGATATTTGCAAACTCAATATTTTGAATAAGATTCGTGTCTTTATGCGGATCGATGCCGTTCTTCTTTAAAACGTATTCTCCGACCATTTGTGGCATACCGCCTTTCCGTTGCCCTAGGAAAGTGACACCTTTTACATCATTCCAATTAAAAGAATCTAACTTTTTACGTGATACTAAAAAAGTCCCATCAGTTTGTGTAAGCTGAGCAAAGTTAATAATCGGATCTTTAGCTCCTTGCTGGTGAACATAAATGGATGTTTCAGACCCGACAAGTGCAATATCAATTCCGCCAGATAATAAGGCGGTCATCGTTTTATCGCCACCTGCTGTTGTTTGTAAATCAATATCTAGCCCTTCCTCTTTAAAAAAACCTTTTTCCATACCGACATATAACGGTGTATAAAAAAGAGAATGTGTTACTTCGCCAATTCTAATTTTGTGCGTTTGTTGGTTCGTATTTTCCGTTTTACTGCAGGCGACAAGCGTTACAACAGTAAGGACAAATATACAGAAAACCGCTAACAATTTTTTCAATAAAAAAACACCTCCTAGAAATCAATCTACTGTCATGATATGTAGGTAAGTGCCTAGATGTGAGTGATATAGGAGGAATTTTTTTATTCGCTTTGTGATGAAAAAAATGAGGTGGGCAAATGTATATAGAGCGTAGAATGAAATGTTAGGGATTTTTTCGACAAAAAACGACAAAATCATATTCGTATATTTGTTATTCTAAACAAGTTCGTTATTTTTTTATAGATAGGAGGATCTTAATGGAAAAGAAATTATTTTTACTATTGCTTATGAGTTTCTTTGTAATTGTGTTAACTGCATGCCAGGGTGTCCATGGTTCTGAAAAGAAGGAAGCGCAAGAAGAGCAGCGTATAGAAGAAGAAAAACGCAAGCAAGAAGAGCAGCGTATAGAAGAAGAAAAACGCAAGCAAGAAGAGCAGCGTATAGAAGAAGAAAAACGCAAGCAAGAAGAGCAACGTATAGAAGAAGAAAAACGCAAGCAAGAAGAGCAGCGTATAGAAGAAAAGCACAAACAAGAAAAACAAAAGCAGCAATCTACACAGGTACGAGGAGGAAAACCGACAAGATCACAAATTTCGATTGGAACTCATGTGGAAATTATATTGGATAAGGATCGTCGTACGCGTGTCAGTGGCGTTGTAAAAGATATTTTAACTCATACTGAAACGCATCCTTATGGCATTAAAGTGTGTTTACAAGATGGACAAATTGGTCGCGTTCAAAGGATCGGTTGATAAGAGAGCAGTAATCTATTCTTGTGGATAACCTCTGTTTGTTAGAGAGTACATTACATAAAAGTGAATTTGAAAAGATGTAAGTATGTAATTAAATTCAAGAGGTTGTCCATTTTATTCGGACAACCTCTTGAATTAAGCGCGTTTTACTTTGAAAAACGGGAGCTTTGTTGCAATATAAATAAGTCCATATGCAAGAATTAAACACATAAGCGGGTTAATGAAAAATCCATAGCGATTAATTGCTAGGAATAAATTTGAGAAGATGATGTAAATAACAGAGCTTGCTACTAACATCATAACCCGCTTATGTTTAAATGAGTTCAGCATGAAGCAGAAACTGCTTAAGAAGGTACCGATAATAAAGACTCTATGACAAAGTTGGATAAAATGATGAATGCGATATTGGTCTACAGCAGGAGCTGTTTTAAATAACTCGATTGTTTTTCCGACAGTAAACCAAGAGAACCAATATGTGAAATCCGTTTTAAATCCATTTTTAATGAGTTCTTTCGCGTATTCCCCTTTATCAGTGAGTCCTTTTGCCTTCATTTCATTTACAACGTTTTCGTAGCCGATCTTATTGAATGGATCAGCACCTGCAATTAATGGATCGGCGCTTTGTGTTGAGAACAAAATGAATTTATGGAATGCCAAATAGTTACGAAATACCCATGCACCAATAATAAAGAATGGTCCAATAAACCACAGTAGCCCAATTCGAATGGAATCTTTGATTCCATATGTGAACAAGACAACAAGAACCGGAATGAGTAACATAGGAGCTGGATTTGGGCGAATCATGAGTAACATAGATACGACGATTCCAAACCAAATATGGAATTTTGTTTTATTGTACTTCCAAGCAAGAATAAATATATATACACTGAAACATAAAAAGAATATGGAAGGAACTTCTGTTAATAATGTACGGAAGTATGTATAGTTACTCGGATAAATTGCGTATAAAATACTTGCAACAATTCCATAAATATTTTTCTCAAATAATTCTTTTCCGATTAAAAATACTAAGAGCACTGTACCAAGATTAAGTAGCATATTGATAACAGTTGCTACGTAGTAGTAAGGAAGGTGTGTGACATCAGATATAATCATTGCGCCCGCTAATAATAACGGTTGACCAGGTGTGATATATGCATTTTTTCCAGGTACCTCGCTTGGTTCTAAATACACATAACCAAATACACCGTGTTTTAATAACTGTTCGGCTGTTAACGAATAGTTAAATGCATCATTCGCGCCATATGTTACTTTTACTAACTCTCCGTCAAGTCCCGGTTGTTTTACTAAACAAAAAATATGCAGAAGGAAAGAAAGCGTTAAAATTACATATACCGCTTTAGGCAAACTTTTAAATTTGGCTAACAAAAATAAGCATCTCCTTTTTTGTTTCTTTCTTTATTTATTTCGTGATAAAGTCCTAATCTCATTAAGCCTATCCAAAACATAATTGCATTATATCATAAAGTAAAAATTACATCAGTGTGGATTTTACAATAATATTTTATAAAGCAAAACTTGTGAGGAATTTAGCTCACACCTGTTATAAGTCTTCATCAATCGAGATGCTACTGCCTTAAAATAGTGGGATAAAATGAAATACTTTACTTATTTGTGCAAACAAAACGGTGAAATGAAAAGTTCTAATTATAATTTTGGAGTATAATGCAGACTTCATGTGTATAATAGAAGAAAGCGTACGGGCTCCTAGCTTGAAATATAATATATTTGATTATGAAGAGAATGGTTCTTACTGATGCGGGGTGAAATCAATTGTAAGAAAAGAGGGAGAACATTGAAGTATAAGTTTTCACTTCAGCAACCGAGAAAACATACGAATACATTGATTTCCACTATTCATAGTGGAATGTTGGCATTATTATTGGTAACATTCCTATTTATGATTTTAAAGTTTTTTGAATTCGATAAAGGAAAGGAATTTTTGAATGAAAAACTCCCTTTCACCGTGGTGACGATTGGTCTATGGGTTGGGCTATTATATGTCATACGTACAAGAAATAAAGAGCGAAATGGAATCATGCAGATGATTCAACTGTATGGCTACCTTTTTTTGGTAGCGCATACAATTTGTTTAGCTTTTTTAGCCATACAAAGCCATTTTGATATACTGTATGTATTTAGTTGGATATATTGGCATGTGGGACATTTTGTATTGAGTGTAATTGTTGTTTATGTCCTATATCTTCTTGTATACCACCTGCTTGGAAAACTGTTTTTGAGCACCGTTTTGACAAGTTGTTCGTTAATTATATTTGCGATTGTAAATTATTTGAAAATACTGTTTAGAGGTGATCCTCTTTATCCTGCTGATTTTACGCAAATTGTCCATTTAAAATCTGTCATTCCAATGGTATTAGAACCTTTAGAATGGAAATATGTATTATTAGGGGTTATCTGTATTGCATTAAGTATTCTATTGCTCTTATATATTCGAAAACATACGGAACCTGTCAAAGTACCTATTAGCATGAGGCTTTTTGGAATCATTGCTTCTATTTTTATTTTATATGTGTACAGTAATTATACGAATACATTTATGAGCAAACTGTTTCAAAAGTGGGGCGTAGAATTTATTTTGTGGAATCAAAATGAGAACTATGCAAATAATGGTTTTGTATTAGGCTTTATAAGTAATTTAGATACAACAATTATGGAAGAGCCAAAAGGGTATTCCAAAGAGAAAATGGTTCAAATTGCAAATGATATAAAGAAAAAGTATGGAGAGAATATAGGGGAACAAAACAATGAGGCGAAGCCGAATGTTATATACATTATGAGTGAGGCTTTTTGGGATCCAACGAAATTGATGAATTTATCATTTAGTGAAGATCCAATTCCTCATTTACATCATTATATAGAGAACTTTCCAGGAGGACAAACCATTTCTCCTACATTTGGAGGAAATACAGCGAATACGGAATTTGAAGCATTGACAAGTTATTCGATGAGCTTTTTGAAGCCTGGATCGATACCGTATCAACAAGCCATTACAAATCAAAATGAAGTTCCGTCTATTGTAAGTAGTTTGAAGAAAGAGGGCTATTATGCAACAGCAATTCATAGTTATGGTCGGAGTTTCTTTAAACGAGATACAGTATATCATGTGTTAGGATTTGATACATTTCATGCAGAAGATACGATGAAATATACAGACATTGACGGAGATTATATTAGTGATATATCCATGAGTAAAGAGATAATAGAGGAATTAAAGCGTAGGACACAACCTACATTTATTCATGCTGTAACGATGCAAAATCATTTTCCATTTACTCCAGGAAGATTTGGAGAAAATAGAACGGAAATACATGGTTTAACAGAGGATGCGTCTAAAGCGGAATTAGAGACCTATACGGAAGGAATACGACGTTCTGATGAAGCATTACAATATTTAATAGAAGAGTTAGATAAGTTGGGTAAACCAACCATATTAGTCTTCTTTGGAGATCATCTCCCGTCGTTAGGAACAAATAAATCCCTTTATAAAGAAGCTGGATATATTGAGAATGAAACATCTGTTAAGGAACGGCTAGCAATGGCTGAAACACCATTATTACTATATGCCAACTTTAACTTACCAAATGACAATTTAGGACGAGTTAGTCCGGTTTATTTTTCTAATCTTGTATTTGATTATGCAGAGTTGAAGAAACCAGCGTTTTATCAATTTTTATCTAAATTATATGAAGAAATACCAGTTTTAAGGGACGAATTAAAAGTGAATCAAGATGGAACACATATTAAAAAATTAACAAATAAGCAAAAAGAAATGTTAGAACAATATAAATTGATTCAGTATGACTTATTAGTTGGCAAACAATATAGTAAAAAAATCATCTTTTAAATGATATATACGAAAAAAGAACTTGTAGCTCGCTACAAGTTCTTTTTTCGTATATTCAGGACGGGGGTATAACTAGACAAGCTAAGTCAATTAGGGAGTAGTACTTATACATTTATTATAGATTGAATTGTGAAGAGTTTATCGTGTGATTTGTGAGAATTATGTGAATTTTATAAGGGGGGGTTTTTTGGTTTGTAACAAAAATATAGATGAAGAAGAATAACATCTCTAAATGATAGATGTTATTCTTTGTAAAGAACATGAAAAAGAAAGTGGACGGTTTTCAAAAGATGATTCTCATATTGAACGGGGAGATTTTTTCCGTTGGGGTAAATGCAATTATAATAAAATTCCCTTTGTAAAAAGGAGTTTTTATTATATAAAAATAAAATAATTAATTGTAGTATATTACTTGTACTAATACTAGTGGCTTTGTAAAGGCTAAAGCTACTGCGTGTGATTTACATCTATATGGTAATTCTAATCTGTTTTGAGCTTTTTAATTATATATTAAGATGAAAGGATTATGGTTATAATGAAAAATCTAGAAAAATATAGAGGTTTTGCAGATAAGTTAGAGGATTTTGCAGATAAGTTAAAAATTATGGCACATCCGGATCGTTTAAGAATATTGAATCTATTAATGGAGGGTGATTCAAAAAATGGAAAGCAAATTTATAAAGAGCTTAATATGGCACAATCGACACTATCACAACATTTAACAAAATTAAGAATGCATCAATTAATATATGGAAGAAGAAAAGGAGTAGAAATTTACTACGATATCAATGATAGTTTAGTATGTAAAGTTATAGGAATTTTAAGTGAAGACTCTTCTAAGAAAAAGGCAGTATAACGTAAAAATCGCTTTTGTTTATCCTGCTATTTTAGAGCAGGAAGACTTCCACCTCAAGATGATAAGGTGGAAGTAGAGCTGTTAATCAGAGGGAGAAAAAGAACCCCTTCTCTGATTAAAGTTTCATTTTATAAGAAAGATATACGACTATATAATTGCTTGTTTCATAAATAAATAGCATGTTGCTTAGGAGAAGGAGGTATCAAACACGAAATAAATAGGATATTTCGTGTAACAATGATGATAAAAAAGAAGATTTTAAATGTTTTAGCGATGACAGTGGTACTTCAGGGAGGAATGACCGCAACACCTGCATTTGCAGCTTCAGCTTCCTCTGTAAAACAATTAGATGAAGCAATATCTTATGATATACAGGTGCTGAAAAGTATAGAAGAACATATGAAAGATGAAGATGGAAAAGGTGAAAAAATAGGAGAAAATGGTGAAATACAAGGCGATTTTCTTGTATATATTCCAAAAGAAATGCCTATATATTCTTCTTATGATTTAAATACTCCAATTATACATCAAGTATCTCAACAGGTAGTAAAAGCAACTAAGAAAAAAGAAAACTGGTATTATATTGAAACTGATTCTGTAAAAGGTTGGGTACAAAATAAAGAGAATGTTCTTGAAGAACGAGAAGTATATTCTTTACCGAAAGATACAAAAAAAATACAAATTAAAGAAGTAACATCTGTATATTCAGCACCATTTCATGCATTCAAAGAGAATGATGTTTTACAACCTCAATCTGTTGAGGCGATTACACAAGCTGGAGAATGGTTTCAAATTCAAACGTCTAATGGGATAAAGTGGATTCATTCGTCATCTGCAAAATTTGAAGGAACAAAGGCCTCTCTTATTCAGTCTACAGTCAATTATAAAGAAGATGCTTCTCTTCAATACGCGCCATCAAGCTTAAATGTGGGGAATATATATGGTGTGAAGTTTACTGAATGGATTGTTCCAAAAGGAAATCCACAAATTCGCCCAGGTTATGCTATGGACCCTCGTTATATCACAATCCACGAAACTGCTAATGAAAGAAGAGGTGCGGATGCAAAAAATCATGCTAAATATTTGATGAATCAAGCGACAGGAAGTACAAGTCGCGGTGCATCATGGCATTTTACAGTAGATGACAAAGAGATTTACCAACATTTACCTTTAAATGAAAATGGATGGCATGCAGGTGATGGAACAAACGGGACTGGAAATAGACAATCAATTGGAATTGAAATTGCTGTAAATCAGGATGGAAACTATGAGAAAGCAGTAGAAAATGCTCGCAAATTGACAGCTTATTTAATGCAGGAATTAAATATTCCAATAGATAATGTAAAGAAACATCAACATTGGAGTGGAAAAAATTGTCCAGCAAAAATAATTGCAAGAGGGACATGGCCAGCTTTTTTAAATGGTGCGAAAAGTTATTATGAAAAAAATAAGCCCGCTGTAATCTCAAATAAAGAAGAGGTTCACCGAAAAGACGATATTTCTGGGAAATGGTATGAACACGAAATTCGTGAGCTCGCGAAAAAAGGTATTATGGCGGGAGATGGAAAGGGCTCATATTGGCCAGAGCGTCTTGTAACACGTGCAGAATTTGCTGCTTTAATTACACGTTCTTTACAATTACCAGAAGGGAAATCGAATTTTAAGGATCTTAGTTTAGCTCATCCATCATTAGTAGATGGCATAAACCGAGCAGCGGCAGCTGGTATCATTCATGGTCGAGGCAATGGTATATTTGCACCAAACGATACGATTACGCGTGAAGAAGTAGTCATTATGGTAGATCGTGCTTTGCAAAGCAAAGGAATTACTGGAGCATTAAAAGAAGCTCCATTTATAGATCAAGATGCAGCTTATGATAAAAAAGCGCTGCAACGTGTATATGGATTAGGAATTGTTAAAGGAAATGATCAAAATCAATTCTTACCAAAAGGAACGGCAAGCCGCGCGGAAGCAGCAGCATTTTTAAATCGTATGTTACGTGTAATGGATAAAAAGCCAGGAGAAAATGCGAAACACAATATTACTGCTAAATCATATGTAGAATTAGATTTAACATTAGCTTCCAATATTACAGGTAAAGAGATTGATAACTTTATTGCAAGATACCATCCTGATAGCCCATTAGTAGGACATGGACAAGACTTTATTGAAGCGCAAAATAATCATGGGGTGAATGCATTATATTTAGCTGCACATGCTATTTTGGAATCGGGTTATGGAAAATCTGAAATTGCATATCGAAAACACAACTTATTTGGATTACGTGCATATGATTGGGATCCATTTGGAAATGCGAAATATTTACAAAGTTATGGAGAAAGTATTGCTTATAATGCAAATTATGTACGTGCGCGTTACTTAGAAAAAACAGGAATGTATTATAATGGCCCAACGTTAACGGGTATGAATGTTAAGTATGCAACAGATAAAGAATGGGCTCCTAAAATTGCAAATATTATGGAGCGTATTAAGCCTTTTAAGGCAGAAGACTATATGTATGCAAAAAGGCTTTCAAAAAATCCAAGTATATTAAATGTTGATGCGTTACCATCGGCAATTCCATATAAGTTGTATCCAGCTGGGACAAAAGCTACGGTAAAATCATCAGCACATTATTATCAAATACCATTTCCATTCAATGGTAAAATTAGAAGTGAAAATATTACTCCAGAACAAAATAAGGTGGGTAGATTGTCTACTGGATCGATTGTAAATATTTATCGTGAAGATCCAAATGGATGGATTGAGTTTTCGTTTGATACTAGCAATCAAAAATATTGGACAGAAAAAAATAATTTAAATTTATGATAAATAGTTTAATAGTATTAAAAAAAGCAGATTGAATCTTAATCTGTACCCTTTGTAAAGGACATTTTAAAAAAAGTTAGGCAGCCGCGAGAAGATGATTTCTGTATTCAACAGGAGTCATCTTCTTTAAATTCCATTGATATCTGTGCT
>NZ_JAKUDY010000018.1:0-58480 GCF_022662635.1 Bacillus cereus group sp. BfR-BA-01522
CCTGAGCCAGGATCAAACTCTCCAATAAAGTTTGTCTAGCATCATAAATAAAAATTGACGTTTCACGTTGTTTGTTTCGTTCAGTTTTCAAAGAACTCGTTTGTCGCTTCAATTAGCGACTTCCTCATATTAACATCTCTTCATTTCAATGTCAACTAAGTTTTTTATTTATTTTTCGCTTCCTGCATATCCTGCATCAGCGACGTTTATCAATTTATCATATGTTTAATATTTTAGTCAACACTTTTTAATAAAAAATTCTTTTTCTCACATAAGGAAGACATTCTTCTTTATTTGCTATTCTACGAAATAAACAAAAAAGAATCTTATATCGCTCTTCCATTGTTTTTTTCACTACATAATGTATACGTTCATCTTCAAAATCAAATAGGAGTTCGTCCATCTCTCTTTTTAATATGTACTCCATTTCTTTTTGCTCTTCCTGCGTTATCATAAGCCCAATCAAACGATCACCCCAAATAATCTTCCATCATAAATACTTCTTGTAACATACTAAATAGTATTCCCTATTATATCCATCACTTACGATATTCATTCATTCGTTCTCTTTTTCATTCTGATTGCATATATGTAACTGAAAAGGATTGGACAAAGGGGCGGAGTATTATGTTTTTCTTTTTTATCACAAGTAAACGCAAATTTAAGCACATTAGTTTTATCATTGTACTTTCCTTATTTACAGCATGGATGCTTTTTCTAAAAACGTATTCGCATGAATCTGCTTTTTCCACTGCTACTGGGCCAAAGGTTATTTACAAAGGAGATACAGCTAAAAAACAAGTTGCGTTAACATTTGATATTAGTTGGGGCGATAAAAAAGCAATGCCAATCCTGGACACTTTAAAAGAACGCGATATTAAAAATGCAACATTCTTTCTCTCCGCAGCATGGGCTGAAAGACATCCTGATATTGTGGAACGAATTCTTAAAGATGGCCATGAAATCGGTAGTATGGGATATAGCTACACTCCCTACACATCATTAGAGGCAAATGAAGTAAGGAAAGATCTCTTACGGGCACACGATGTATTCGAAAAACTTGGTGTAAAGCAACTAACACTCTTACGGCCTCCTAGTGGGGATTTTAACAAAACAACTTTGAAAGTTGCAGACTCTCTTGGTTACACTATTGTTCATTGGAGTAACAATCCTAATGATTGGAAAAACCCTGGTGTAGATCAAATTGTATCATCTGTTTCCAATCATTTGCGCGGCGGTGATATCATTTTACTGCACGCTTCTGACTCTGCTCTTCAAACAAATAAAGCATTACCACTTCTTCTACAAAAGTTAAAAAGTGATGGTTATGAACCAATATCGATTTCCCAATTAATTTCTAATACAAACGCCAAAAGTAAAAATGTAAATTCTACTATCCACTAAAGCTCTATTTCTCCAAATTAAAAAGGATACAATCCCTTTGAGGATGTATCCTTTTCTTCTCAACTAGCTGCCTTGCTCTCTTGTCCTATTAAACGATGCAGTATGAGCAATTGATATGCATTACATAATAACAACGGGATAACCATTAAATATAGCCAATCCGTATCATTAATCCGTAGCGCTGGTACCCACTCGAGAATTGTTACCACAACCATAAAGAATAGCGCTGGGATAAACGCTTTTTTATTTGTCTCTTTACTCTTTATATACGCTACGAAAAGCCCGAACAAAAATAGCATTCCAGCTACAAGGATATTATTCCCTAATGAAACTTCTCCATTTGCAATCAGCACAGACCTTAAATAAACAAAATCAAATAGAACAAACGCAATGAAAAAAATTTGAACCGCATTCCAGAGAGAAGAAGATCGAAACATTCCTAATCCGAAACGATGCACAGTTAAATAAGCAAAGAATCCCATTTGGCTTATTACACTAAAGATAAAGCCTACCCCCATTAACCAGAAAGCAACTGCCAAAATCTCCTTTCCGTCAAAATCTTGAAAAAATTTAGCGTACTTGTCCCATTCTAGAATAAAACCAATAAAGATTGTGCTAATTCCACCAAGAAGCAACGTCGTAAAAAACAATCGTACCCACTTTCGGCTATTCACAACACATCCCCCATTATTCGTATATTTCTATTTAAATTGTATCAATCACAATTTCAAAAAGCTACCCATGATCATGTATAAATTCCTTAAAGATATTTATATTAAAAAGGAGAACTGCGTTGAAAGGAGCTCCTAGTTATGAAACGGATGCTGCTCATTTTAATTTCTTTGTTCCTGTCTCTTTCCCTTGTAGCATGTGCACAGGGAGAAGAAGCAAAAACAGAACTGGATTATGATCAAACAAAAAAAATGATTGTTGATATTTTAAAAACAGATCAGGGAAAGAAAGCCATTCAAGATGTATTAACCGATGAAAAAATGAAACAGGCACTCATATTAGACGAAACAGTAGTAAAAAAGACAATTGAAGATGCAATGGTATCCGATAAAGGGCAACAATTTTGGGAAAAGTTATTTAAGGACCCTGAGTTTTCAGCTAAGTTTGCGAAAAGCATGGGGAAAGAACAAACAAACTTAATGAAAACTTTGTTAAAAGACCCTGAATATCAAGCAGGAATTATAGAGATTATGAAAAATCCTGAAGTAGAAAAAATGATGCAACAAACAATGAAGAGCAAAGAATATCGTCAATATTTACAACAAGTATTGAATGAAACAGCAGAAAGTCCACTCTTCCAAGCTAAAATGATTGATATCATTAGCAAAGGAGTTAAAAAAGCTGAAACAGAAAATGGAGCTAAGAAAAAAGAAAGTGGCGAGGAAGAAGAGGAGGGCAAAGAACAAAAATAATAAAGTGAAACTTCAATCAGTGGGAATTCTCTTCATCCTCCGCTGATTATGAACCCTCACCAATCGGGCTGCCCTAAAATAGCGGGATAAACCTATATTTCACTTCTTATTTAAATGACTAAAAATCCCCCCGCAATCTACAATAACGGGGGGGATTTTTTATCCTACTTTTATTAGCTTTGTTTTACTGAAGTCTTTTCAATTACTTGTTCAGCTATTGTTCGATAAATGATTCCTGTTTTATGCGTGTCTTCATATACTGATGGCGCAAAATCTTCTTTGTTCCAATCCGGTTGTTGAAGCGGAATTCGCCCTAGCACTTCTGTTTGTAATTCAGCGGCTAATTTATCTCCTCCACCTTTTCCAAATACATATTCTTTTTCCCCAGTTACTTTACTTTCAAAGTATGCCATATTTTCAATAACACCAAGAATACTATGTTCTGTCCGGAGTGCCATTGCACCTGCGCGAGCTGCTACAAATGCAGCGGTCGGATGAGGTGTTGTTACAATAATTTCTTTACAAGATGGTAGCATTGTGTGTACATCTAAAGCTACATCTCCAGTTCCTGGTGGTAAATCTAATACTAAGTAATCCAAATCTCCCCATTCCACTTCTGTGAAAAAGTGATTTAACATTTTGCCGAGCATTGGCCCACGCCAAATGACAGGTGCATTATCTTCCACAAAGAATCCCATAGAAATTACTTTCACTCCTAATCTTTCTACAGGAATAATTTTATCTCCTCTTACAACAGGGCGTTTCTCGATCCCCATCATATCCGGTACACTAAAACCATAAATATCAGCATCAATAATCCCTACTTTTTTCCCTAGACGCGCTAATGCAATCGCGAGGTTAACAGAAACCGTTGATTTTCCTACGCCACCTTTTCCACTCGCAACAGCTATAAATGTTGTTTTGGAATGTGGTGAAAGTAATGATTCATTCTCTTGATCTTCCGGTGGAGCAAACTGCGCTAACTCTTCCTCAGTAAATTCAGCAAAACGCAAGCCAACTGTTGCAGCTCCAAGTTCTTTAATCAGTTTAACAATCGCTGCTTGTAGCTGCATTTGTTCAGCCGTTCCCGTTTTTACAATCGCAATTTTTATACTTACATGACCCTTCTCAGATTTAACAGTTACTTCTTGAATTGCGTTCGTTTCTTTTAATGTTTTATGTAGAAATGGATCAGTAATCCCTTCAAGCACCTTCACTACTTGCTCTTTTGTTACCATAATTCGCCTAGCCCCCCGTATGATGTGAAATAAATTGGGTTTATCCTCTTTTCCTTCAAATAAATGCGTTTACATTTCCAGTATAACATATTTTCCGAAAACTTCGTTAATGAGAGAAACGCAAAAACCCTCCTCATTCAGGAGGGTTTCCTTTTTCTGTGAAATAGCGCAAAATCCCGCGATAAATAGCAGCTGCTACTTTTTGCTGATATTTTTCCGAATTTAACATATACCTTTCATTTACATTTGATAAGAAACCAGCCTCAACCAATGTACCTGGAGTCTTAGCATACTTAAGTAAATAGACATGCGAAATTGTTTTAGCGGAACTGTTCGTATTCTCTAAGCTCGTTCGCAGTTCAGCTTGTATAAACTTTGCCGCTCGTTCATTTTCAAGCAAAGAGCGGTGATAAAATGTTTGCGCTCCCTTTGAGCTATTACTAGGCAAAGCGTTCAAATGAATACTCACAAAAAAATCCACATCTGGCTTATTAATCATTGCTACACGTTTTTTTAAATCTTCTGCCTTACGCCTACTATACGATTTTGTATCTTTATCGGCTAAATCATAGTCTCCTTCTCTCGTTAAAATCACCAAAGCCCCTTGTTCCTGTAAGTAGTCTTGCAGCATTTTTGTAATTTCAAGTGTAATATTTTTTTCTACAATATCTTTCCCACCAACCGCTCCCCCATCTGGCCCACCATGTCCAGCATCAAGCACAATTACCTTTCCTGATAGGGGTAAATTCCAGGCCCGCCACGACTTTGTAATTTGCAATTCCTGTTTTATCAAGAAAAACAATATAATCGCAGCTAGCACTAAAGAGATTATTCGAATTCTCTTCATACCTTTCCTCCTCCAGCTAGTCCCTCTAATTACTTATATGGGACAAGAGGAAAGTTTATGCTTCTCTTAATACAACTTTAAACGATATCTTCTTTCACCTTTCTCGTAGCCTTCTCGCCACCAGGCACTAATAAATTGCTCACAAGATTTATAAAGCAAATTCTTATCTTCTACTTCTTCTCGCATCGTCATATTCATTAAAAAAAGAAATAACATTTCTGTTAACTGCTGTTCTTCTTCTAAAGATCTATCTTTCACATCAAAAAAAGATTCACCATAATAACCAAATTTACTATACCTTGCACCTAGCAAATACGACTCAATTCCTAATTCAATACAATAATCCTCATATTGCCGATGAAACTCCTGTCTATGAAAAGCATCATGAATATTGGAACGCAACGATTTTAGTGAAAGTTCTCTTAACATCTTACGTTCATACCTTAATTGTTTTTCTTTTTGTCTTTCTTGCAAACCAACAATGACATTCATAGTACTTCTAAACCTCCCTAATTACGTATTAGTCTAAACTTCTACAGAAGAAGCATACGCAGGAAGGTTACACTAAAATATTCCAAGCACAAAAAAGAACGATGAAATTCATCAAGATAAAATAAAAACCCCAACCAAATGGTTGGGGTTTGAAGTTCGCAAAAATTAACGTTTTGAGAACTGAGGTGCACGACGTGCGCCTTTAAGACCGTATTTTTTACGCTCTTTCATACGTGCGTCACGAGTTAATAGACCTGCACGTTTTAATGTTAAACGATATTCTGGATCAGCTTTTAGTAAAGCGCGAGCGATACCGTGACGGATTGCACCAGCTTGACCAGTGTATCCACCACCATTTACGTTTACAAGTACATCGTAGTTACCTAAAGTTTCTGTTGCAACTAAAGGTTGTTTTACTACTTCACGTAATGCAGCAAATGGAATGTAGTTTTCAAAATCACGACCGTTAATGATAACGCGTCCTTCGCCTGGAACTAGGCGTACGCGTGCTACTGAACTCTTACGACGTCCAGTACCATAGTATTGAACCTGTGCCAAAGTAAGCCCTCCTTTAATTAATTATCCGCGAAGTTCGTAAACTTCTGGTTTTTGTGCTTGATGTGGATGCTCAGCTCCAGCATACACGTTTAATTTCTTAGACATTTGACGTCCTAGGCGTCCTTTTGGAAGCATGCCTTTAATTGCAAGCTCTAACATTTGTACAGGATAGTTTGTACGCATTTCTAGAGCTGTTCTTTGCTTAAGTCCACCTGGATGTTGAGTGTGACGGTAGTAAATTTTATCGTTTAATTTATTACCTGTTAAGTGAACTTTCTCAGCGTTAATAATAATTACATGATCACCAGTGTCAACGTGTGGTGTAAATGTTGGTTTGTGTTTACCACGTAAAATGGATGCTACTTCACTAGCAAGGCGACCTAAAGTTTGACCTTCAGCGTCAACCACATACCATTTACGCTCAACTTCGTTAGCTTTTGCCATAAAAGTTGTACGCATTTGTTTCCCTCCTACTCGATTATCTTTTCATAGAAAAAATCTATTGTTTATCTTAAACACGACTTCCTTCCGGGGCTAATCGTGGTTTTAGAAACAATACCATATGTTATGATATCGTTTTGAGAATCTAATGTCAAGCAAATGTTACACCAGGATTAGTTGTTATAGTTTACCTGCCATAAATAAAGACCATGACCTGGTACCATCTTTCCCGCAAAGCGTCGATCTTGCTTAGCTAAAATCTCTGGAATACTATCTGGATCAACCTTTCCTTGCCCTACGCTAAGTAGCGTTCCGACAATGATTCTAACCATATTATATAAAAAACCATTACCAACAAAGCGAAAAACCAATTCATCACCTTGTTCGAATAAATCTATCTCATAAATTGTTCGCACTTTATCTTTTTTATCAGTCTTCGCCGAACAAAATGATGTGAAATCATGTGTCCCGATAAAATAAGGGATAGCTTTTCTTATCAATTGAATATCAATTGGATATGGATACTGATATACATAATTTCTACGGAATACATCCGCCGTTTTAGATAATAATACACGGTAACGATATTCCTTTTTTACAACGCCATAACGCGCATGGAACTCTTCCGTTTTCTTCTCTACTTGTACAATTACAATATCGTCTGGCAATAATGTATTTAAAGCGTTCCCCCACTGCCATTCTTCAAGAGACAATGGTGTATCAAAATGAATTACTTGTCCTTTTGCATGAACAGTAGAGTCTGTTCTTCCTGACGCCTGTACACGAACAAGTTCTCCTTTGTGCAACTTTTGCAAAGCCTTTTCAATTTCTTGTTGCACAGTACGATGCTGCGGTTGGATTTGATATCCACAAAAGTTAATCCCATCATATGCAACTGTACACTTTATTCTTTCCATCTTTCTACTCTCCATTATGATCTTACCCATACTAGAATACACGCCAAGCAAAATAAGCTTATTAATGTTACAGTATCACTTGTTTTCCAGCGTAGTTGCCTAAATTTCGTACGTCCCTCACCACTTTGATACCCACGAGCTTCCATTGCGATAGCTAAATCTTCAGCACGCTTAAAGGCACTAATAAAAAGAGGAACAAGTAAAGAAATAATTGCTTTTAACCGATCTTTTATCGGACCACCAGCAAAGTCAATACCACGGGATGCTTGTGCTTTCATAATTTTACTCGTCTCATCCATCAATGTTGGAATAAATCGGAGAGAAATAGACATCATTAATGCAATTTCATGAACAGGAACTTTAAGACGCTTCAATGGCTTTAATAATGTTTCCATCCCATCTGTAATCTCAATAGGTGTAGTCGTTAACGTTAGTAAAGTTGTCATTAAAATAATGACAACAAAGCGTATTGAAATATATATCCCTTGCTCTAAACCTTTTTCATATATTGAAAACCAACCAAGCTGAAGTAGTACATCTCCTTCTTTATTTGTAAAAATATGCAAGAAAAATGCGAAAAGAAAAATCCATAAAATTGGTTTTAAGCCCGAAAGTACATAACGAATCGGCACTTTTGCAAAAAATAAAGCAATGAGTGCATACAAGAATAAAAATCCATATGAAATCGCATTATTTGCTAAAAAGACAACAAATACATACAGAAAAACAATTAATAGCTTCGTACGCGGATCAAGTTGATGAATGAGTGACTTGCCTGGAATATATCTCCCAATAATCAACTGCTGCATGATTCATGACCACCTTTTCGTAATACCTGTACAACTTCATGAGTAAGATCCTCTAAAGATAAGGTAGCCTTTGGAATCGAAATACCAAACTTCTCTTCAATTGCACGTTTATACTTTAAAGACATTGGAAGATCCACACCGATTTGCTCTAATTCATTTGCATGTGAAAATACTTCCTCCGCTCTTCCTTGCAAAAAGACCGTTCCTTTATGCATAACCACGATTTGATCTGCGTATTTTGCAGCATCCTCCATATTATGAGTAACAAGAATGACTGTCAGTCCCTTCTCCTTATGAAGTGTATAAAACATCTCCATAAGCTCATGCTGCCCTTTCGGATCAAGTCCTGCTGTGGGTTCGTCTAATACAAGTACTTCTGGTTCCATCGCAAGTACACCTGCTATTGCAACGCGTCTCATTTGTCCACCGCTTAATTCAAATGGAGAACGTGCTAATAATTCTGGATCCAGTCCAACAAGTTCGATCGCATATTTTGCCTTTTTCTTTGCTTCTGCTTCCGATACGCCAAAATTTGAAGGACCAAAACAAATATCCTTCTCAACTGTTTCCTCAAATAACTGATGTTCTGGAAACTGAAAGACAACCCCTACTTTTTTGCGTAGCGGCTTGAGTTTTTTAGCTTTTTTTTGAGATGAAATCATATGTTCCCCAATTCGAACTGTACCATGTGTTGGCTGCAACAAGCCATTTAAATGTTGAATCATCGTTGATTTACCAGAACCAGTATGACCGATAATCGCATAGTATCCCCCACTTGGAAATGACACGTCTACATCATAAAGCGCGCGTCTTTCAAAGGGAGTCTTATATTGATAACGATGTTCTACCTTTTGGAATGTAATCTCCAAAGTTCGTTCACCAAACTTTCCATTGTAAGATGCGTGTTTTGCAGTGGAATTTCACTTCTTTTTAATAATTCTGCTATTTTTACTGAAAAAGGTACATCTAAACCAATTTCCTTGAGCATATGAGACGATTTAAAAATTTTTTGTGGTGTCCCTTCCTCTAATATTTCTCCCTTGTTTAAAACAATAATACGATCCGACTGTGCAGCTTCTTCTAAATCATGTGTAATAGATAAAACTGTAATTCCCTTTTCATCCACAAGCTGTCTCACAGTCTCAACAACTTCAACGCGTCCTTTTGGGTCCAACATTGATGTTGCCTCATCCAATATTAAAATCGATGGCTGAAGAGCTAAAATTCCCGCTATTGCAACACGTTGCTTTTGACCACCAGATAATGAATGCGGCTCCTCATGCAAGAACTCTTCCATTCTAACTAAATGCAATGCCTGTTTCATTCGTTCTACCATCTGTTCTCTAGGCATACCAATATTCTCAAGCCCAAATACAACGTCATCTTGCACTGTTGTACCTACAAATTGATTGTCTGGATTTTGAAAAACCATACCAATTTGCTTTCGAATGTCCCATACTGTTTCCTCAGATAAAGCCATTGTACCATTTACTGTAATCGTACCTGATTCCGGTAAAAACAAGCCATTTAGTAGTTTTGCAAGAGTAGATTTTCCTGAACCATTTTGTCCAATGACAGACACCCATTCTCCCTCATTGAGAGAAAAGGATACATCTTTTAACGCATAAGCAGTCGCCCCAGGATATTGAAATGATACATTTTGCACACGAAGTTTCTCTCTTTTCAATATAAGGCACCCTTTCTTTTTTCGAGTTAGCCTCATCCTTATATTTATTAAAAAAAAAGGGCCACGACCAGTTACTTGAAAAGAACTGTCCTGCCCTTTTAATTATCATTATACTAACTCGATAATTACCATTGGTGCTGCGTCTCCACGACGTGGACCAATTTTTGCAATACGAGTGTATCCGCCTTGACGCTCAGCATAGCGTGGAGCTACATCAGCGAAAAGTTTTTGAAGTGCATCTTGACCAGTCTCAGCGTTAGCAACTTCATTACGAATGAAAGCTGCTGCTTGACGACGAGCATGAAGATCTCCGCGTTTACCTAAAGTGATCATTTTTTCCACTACAGAACGAAGTTCTTTTGCACGAGTCTCTGTCGTTTGAATGCGCTCATTGATAATTAAATCAGTAGCTAAGTCACGTAACATAGCTTTACGTTGCGCACTTGTACGGCCTAATTTTCTGTATGCCATTCGTAGTTCCCTCCTTTGTTGATGAAATTAAATCCTCAGTCGTCTTTACGTAAACCTAAACCTAATTCTTCAAGTTTATGCTTAACTTCTTCTAAGGATTTACGTCCTAAGTTACGAACTTTCATCATATCTTCTTCTGTTTTATTCGCAAGCTCTTGTACAGTATTAATTCCTGCACGTTTTAAGCAATTATAAGAACGAACAGAAAGATCAAGTTCTTCAATAGTCATTTCAAGAACTTTTTCTTTTTGATCTTCTTCCTTCTCAACCATAATCTCAGCATTTTGTGCTTCATCAGTTAAACCAACAAAGATATTTAAATGCTCTGTTAAGATTTTGGCTCCTAAAGAGATAGCTTCTTTTGGCCCGATGCTTCCATCCGTCCATACATCAAGCGTAAGCTTATCATAATTTGCCACTTGTCCAACACGTGTCTTTTCCACTTGGTAAGTTACACGTGACACTGGAGTATAAATAGAATCAATAGGAATAACTCCTATTGGTTGATCTTCGCTTTTATTTGCATCAGCTGGCGTATACCCACGGCCACGCTTTGCAGTTAAACGCACGCGGAAATGCGCATCCTTTGCTAACGTCGCAATGTATAAATCTGGATTTAAGATCTCAACATCACTATCGTGAGTAATATCAGCAGCTGTGACAATACCTTCGCCCTGTACGTCGATTTCCAACGTCTTCTCTTCGTCAGAGTAAATTTTAAGAGCTAACTTTTTCAAGTTTAAGATGATCGTTGTAACGTCCTCTACTACGCCCTCAACTGTTGAAAATTCGTGTAATACGCCATCGATTTGGATAGCAGTTACAGCGGCACCAGGGAGTGAGGATAAAAGAATACGACGTAAGGAGTTACCCAAAGTAGTACCATACCCACGCTCAAGCGGTTCAATTACGAATTTACCATACTTAGCATCTTCGTTAAGTTCAACCGTTTCGATTTTCGGTTTTTCAATTTCAATCATTAACTAAACCCTCCTTCAAAACGTCGAAACCTCGGTTAAACAAAGGGAAAACCTCTGTTTAACCGAAAGTCCCCCTTAGGCAGTTCCCGATTGTGCACAACAAGCGATGTTTCTGTACGAAATTTCTCGATAAGGCATCATATCCATTATAGACAAAAGGGAAAATTCTATACAGAAAAATTATACACGACGACGTTTTGGTGGACGACATCCATTATGAGGAACTGGAGTAACATCTCTAATTGCTGTTACTTCTAGACCTGCAGCTTGAAGAGCACGAATTGCTGCTTCACGACCAGCACCAGGACCTTTTACAGTAACCTCTAAAGATTTTAAACCGTGCTCCATTGCAGCTTTAGCAGCAGTTTCAGCAGCCATTTGCGCAGCGAATGGAGTAGATTTACGAGATCCACGGAAACCAAGTGCACCAGCACTAGACCAAGAAATTGCGTTACCATGAGTATCTGTAAGTGTTACGATTGTGTTATTGAAAGTAGAACGAATATGAGCTACACCAGTCTCAATATTCTTTTTCACACGTTTTTTACGAGTGTTTGTTTTACGTGCCATAGTTAGTTCAACCTCCTTTACTTATTATTTCTTTTTATTTGCTACTGTACGACGTGGACCTTTACGTGTACGAGCATTGTTTTTAGAGTTTTGACCACGAACTGGTAAACCACGACGGTGACGAAGACCACGGTAAGAACCGATCTCCATTAGACGTTTAATGTTAAGAGATACTTCACGACGAAGATCACCTTCAACTTTGATACGATCGATGATATCACGGATACGTCCTAATTCATCTTCCGTTAAGTCACGAACTCGTGTTTCTTCAGAAACACCAGCTTCAGCAAGAATTTTTTCAGCAGTAGTACGACCAATGCCGAATACGTAAGTTAAAGAAATAACAACGCGTTTGTCACGAGGAATATCTACACCTGCGATACGTGCCATTCCGAATACACCTCCTTCAGATTAACCTTGTTTTTGTTTATGTTTAGGGTTTTCACAAATAACCATTACTTTTCCACGTCTACGAATAACTTTACATTTTTCGCAGATTGGTTTAACTGACGGTCTTACTTTCATGTCTCGAACCTCCTTAAAGATTACGGAGTGCTATATTATTTAAAGCGGTACGTAATACGACCACGATTTAAATCGTACGGAGATAATTCTACCGTAACTTTGTCTCCTGGTAAAATACGAATGAAGTTCATACGGATTTTACCAGAAACGTGAGCCAATACGACATGCCCATTCTCTAATTCTACTTTGAACATAGCATTTGGCAACGTTTCAAGAACGGTACCTTCGACTTCAATTACATCATCTTTCGCCATTCAATAGTTCTCCCTTCTTCAAATCAGTAACATTTTACACTGTTCTGAAATCCCGGAGAGCCAGCTACTTATAAAGTGGTAAGGATTTCGTATCCTGCTTCTGTAAGAGCAATCGTGTGCTCAAAATGGGCACACCATTTACCATCTACCGTTACCACTGTCCAGTCATCAGATAGTGTTTTTACATATCGTCTTCCTTGGTTCACCATCGGTTCAATACAGATGACCATTCCCGGCTTTAATCTAGGGCCTTGATTTGGTGGACCATAGTGCGGAATTTGCGGATCCTCATGTAAGTCTTGCCCGATTCCGTGACCAACATACTCCCGAACGATCGACAACCCATTCTCTTCAACATACGTTTGAATCGCATGTGAGACGTTAGATAATCTTTCGCCTGGTTTTACTTGTTCTAAACCAAGATACAACGATTTTTCTGTGACATCAAGTAGCTTTTGAACAGATTCAGAAATGTTTCCTACTGGATACGTCCATGCAGAATCTCCATGATATCCATTGTATTTCGCACCAATATCGATACTGATGATATCGCCTTCTTGGAGCTTGCGCTTTCCTGGAATCCCGTGTACAAGCTCTTCATTTACAGAAGCACATATGCTTCCCGGAAATCCGTTGTATCCTTTAAAAGATGGCGTAGCACCATATTTTCGAATCGTCTTTTCCGCTATTTGATCGAGCTCTTTCGTTGTAATTCCTGGAGCAATATGCTTTTTCAACTCTTGATGAGTTAAAGCAACGACCTTGCCAGCCTCTCGCATGATTTCTATCTCGCGAGGAGTTTTGCAAATGATCATTACGCTAAGCCTCCGATGAGAACATCGATATCAGCAAATACTTTATTGATATCTTGCTCACCATTAATGCTTTGTAAGTAACCCAGCTCCTCGTAGAAATCAAGCAATGGTTTTGTTTGCTTAATGTTTACTTCTAAACGATTTGCTACAGTCTCTTCATTGTCATCAGAGCGTTGATATAATTCGCCACCACATTTATCACATACGTCAGCTTTTGCTGGCGGATTGAATTCTAAGTGGTAAGTCGCACCGCACTCTTTACAAATGCGACGGCCTGTAAGACGTTTTAACAGCAATCCTGAATCCACATTAATGTTTAAAACATAGTCGATTTTTTTGCCAAGATCTTTCATAATTTCTTCAAGCGCAGATGCTTGTGCAACTGTTCGTGGGAACCCATCTAGCAAGAAACCTTTCTTGCAGTCTTCTTGACTCAAACGTTCACGAACGATTCCGATTGTAACCTCATCTGGAACAAGCGCTCCTTTATCAATAAAAGATTTAGCTTGCAAACCAAGTTCAGTTTCAGCCTTCATAGCTGCACGGAACATATCACCTGTTGAAATGTGAGGGATGTTATACTTGGCAACAATCTGTTCGGCTTGTGTACCTTTACCAGCACCAGGAAGCCCCATTAGAATTAAGTTCATCTTTGTTCCCCCTCATAATGAGCATGTAGGGAAGACATTCTCTTCCCATCACTTACTCACTGTTTGATAAACCCTTTGTAATGGCGTTTTACCAGTTGGCTTTCTAGCTGCTTCATTGTTTCTAAAGCAACGCCGACAACGATCAACATACTCGTTCCACCAATCTGTGCAGACGGCGGAAGATTTCCCAGTTTCGTAAAGATAACTGGAAGGATTGCAATCGCTGCTAGGAAAATAGATCCTACAAAGGTCAAACGATACAAGATTTTTGTTAGATATTGTTCTGTATTCTTACCCGGACGAATACCTGGAACATATCCACCTTGCTTGTTTAGGTTCTCTGACATTTGCTCTGGATTAACTTGAACAAATGCATAGAAATATGTGAAAGCCACTATGAGCGCTACATATACAATCATTCCCACAGGGTGAGAATAGTTAAAGTTTGCGATAATCCACTGCGATATATCGTGTTTTGGGAAGAACTGTGCAATAGTTGGAGGCGTAATCAAGAACGAAACAGCAAAAATTACTGGAATAACACCCGCACTATTTACCTTAAGTGGTAAATGTGTGTTTTGTGCTCCAGCATAACTACCATTTCCTCCTGTTACACGCTTCGCATATTGAATTGGGATCTTTCTAACAGCTTGCTGGATGTAAATAACACCCACAACCACTGCTAACACAGCTAGTAAAATCAATACGACTTTAACGATACTCATGAACAGTTGATCTCCGACATTTTGAAACTGTTGTAAGTAAACTTGTGATAATACATTTGGGATCGCCGCGGCAATACCAGCAAAGATTAAGATGGAAATACCATTACCTACACCTTTAGCTGTAATCTGTTCACCTAACCACATTAAAAATGCAGTACCAGCAGTTAGTACCGTTGCAATGTATAAATAAGTTCCCCAACCTGGATTCAAAATTAACTGTCCACCTACCATACCGTTAAAACCGATTGACATACCAAACGCCTGAATAAAAGCAAGAACAATTGTAAAATAACGCGTGAATTGCGTTAATTTACGACGACCCATTTCGCCTTGTTTTGACCATTCCGCAAATTTAGGAACAACATCCATCTGCAATAACTGCACGATGATGGATGCTGTGATATACGGCATGATTCCCATCGCAAAGATGGAGAAATTTTTCAAAGCTCCACCGCCAAATGTATTTAGGATTCCTAATGCATTTAACTGATCTTGTGCTTTTAGTACGTCTCCATTTGTAAATGGCACTGGGATAAACGTGCCAATTCTAAAAACGATTAACATCGCTAAAGTGAAAAATATTTTACGTCTTATCTCAGCAACGCGCATAAAGTTGGAGATTGTACGAAACATTAGATCACCTCAACTGTTCCGCCAGCTGCTTCAATTGCTTCTTTAGCACTTGAAGAGAACTTGTGCGCTTTAACAGTTAATTTTTTCTCAACTGCTCCGCTTGCAAGAACTTTAACACCGTCGTTTAATTTACTGATAACGCCAGTTTCCAGTAATAATTCAGGTGTTACTTCTGTACCATCTTCAAAACGATTTAATGCCGCTAAGTTTACGATAGCAAACTCTTTACGGTTAATGTTTGTGAAGCCGCGTTTTGGTAAACGACGGAATAATGGAGTTTGACCACCTTCAAAGCCAAGACGAACACCGCCACCAGAACGAGCGTTTTGTCCTTTATGACCTTTACCAGCAGTTTTACCGTTTCCAGAACCGATACCGCGACCGACACGGTTGCGTACTTTACGAGAACCTTCTGCAGGTTTTAATTCATGAAGTTTCATTCCCAGGCACCTCCTTATATTAATGAGTTATCCTTAAGCTTCTTTTACAGTTACAAGGTGAGAAACTTTGTTGATCATACCAAGAATAGCAGGAGTCTCTTCCTTAACTACAGTTGCATTCAACTTTTTAAGACCTAAAGCTTCTACAGTCGCACGTTGATCTTGTGGACGACCAATTACACTACGAGTGAGGGTAATTTCTAACTTTTTCGCCATTTGTTTTCCCTCCTTCTTAACCTAGTAGCTCTTCTACAGATTTACCACGTAATTTTGCTACTTCTTCAGCACGCTTAAGTTCGCTTAATCCGTTCACAGTAGCGCGAATCATGTTAATTGGTGTGTTAGAACCAAGAGATTTAGAAAGAATATCTTGTACACCAGCTAACTCAAGAACCGCACGTACTGGTCCACCAGCGATAACCCCAGTACCTTCAGCAGCAGGTTTTAGGAATACTTCACCAGCACCGAAATGTCCGATGATTTCGTGTGGAATTGATGTACCAACTAAAGGTACTTCGATTAAGTTTTTCTTAGCATCTTCGATAGCTTTGCGAATAGCATCTGGTACCTCTTGAGCTTTACCAGTACCGAATCCAACGTGACCGTTCTTATCACCAACTACAACTAGTGCAGCAAAGCGGAAACGACGACCACCCTTAACAACTTTCGCAACACGGTTTATCGTAACTACACGTTCTTCAAGTTCTAATTTGCTTGGGTCAATGCGACGCATCAATTTTCCCTCCTTTGACCATTAAAATTGTAATCCAGCCTCACGAGCAGCTTCAGCTAGAGCTTTAACACGGCCATGGTATAAATAACCACCGCGATCAAATACTACTTCTTTAACACCCTTCTCTACAGCACGCTTAGCAACTAATTCGCCAACTTTCGTAGCAGCTTCAATGTTGCCTGTACCGTTAAGAGCAAGGTCCTTATCAAGAGTAGATGCACTTACTAACGTTACACCTTTTACATCATCAATAACTTGAGCGTAAATGTGTTGGTTTGAACGGAACACGTTTAAGCGTGGACGCTCTGCAGTACCAGTAAGTTTTGCACGTACACGTGCATGTCTTTTCTTACGAGTCGCATTTTTATCAGCTTTAGTGATCATTCTTGTCACTCCTTTCTTTCACCTAACGGGCTTACTTAGCAGTTTTACCTTCTTTACGACGAACAACTTCGCCTTCGTAACGAATCCCTTTACCTTTGTAAGGTTCTGGAGCACGTACAGCACGAATGTTTGCAGCTAAAGCACCAACGCGTTCTTTGCTGATACCTTTAACGATAACTTTTGTTGGAGCAGGAACTTCAATTTCGATGCCTGCTTCTGGAGTAATCTCAACTGGGTGAGAGTAACCTACGTTTAATACAAGCTTGTTGCCTTGTTTTTGAGCACGGTAACCGACACCGACTAATTCAAGACCGCGTGCAAAACCTGTAGTTACACCTTCAACCATGTTTCCTAGTAAAGCACGAGTTGTACCGTGAAGTGCACGGTGTTCCTTCTGTTCAGATGGACGCTCTACTGTTAAGATGTTTTCTTCAACTTTGATAACCATATCAGCATTGAAAGTACGAGTTAATTCACCCTTAGGTCCTTTTACAGTTACAGTATTATCTTCTGCTACAGTAAGAGTAACACCTGCAGGGATTTCAAGAATCTTTTTACCAATACGAGACATGTGGTCACACCTCCGTTCGTTTCAATATTAATTACCAAACGTATGCTACTACTTCTCCACCAGTTTGTAATTGACGAGCATCTTTGTCTGTCATTACGCCCTTAGATGTAGAAAGAAGTGCAATACCTAATCCGTTAAGTACACGTGGTACTTCATCAGCTTTTGCGTATACGCGTAAGCCAGGTTTACTGATACGTTTTAATCCAGTGATTACACGTTCATTGTTCGCACCATATTTTAAGAAAATACGTAGGATACCTTGTTTGTTATCCTCGATGTATTCCACATCACGAATGAAACCTTCACGTTTTAAAAGTTCAGCAATTTCTTTTTTGATCTTAGAAGCAGGAACCTCTAATTTCTCATGACGTACCAT
Source organism: Bacillus cereus group sp. BfR-BA-01522 (assembly GCF_022662635.1). Classification (NCBI taxonomy): domain Bacteria; kingdom Bacillati; phylum Bacillota; class Bacilli; order Caryophanales; family Bacillaceae; genus Bacillus; species Bacillus cereus group sp. BfR-BA-01522. The sequence goes on from NZ_JAKUDY010000018.1 coordinate 17,945, forward strand.
GTTCGCATTACGGATGCGAGTAAGCATATCTGCAATCGGATCTGTCATCACCATGTGTTTTACCTCCTTCCCAATTGTGGGTTTTACCAACTAGCTTTTTTAACACCAGGAATTTGACCTTTATATGCAAGTTCACGGAAACAAATACGGCAAAGTTTAAATTTGCGGTATACAGAATGCGGACGACCGCAGCGCTCGCAACGTGTATACTCTTGTACTTTAAACTTAGGAGTACGCTTTTGTTTCGCAATCATAGATTTTTTAGCCACGTTTTCGCCTCCTCTACTTAGCGTTGGCTTCCATTATTTTTGGAATGGCATACCGAATTGTGTTAAAAGTTCACGAGCTTCTTCATCAGTGTTCGCTGTTGTAACGATTACGATGTCCATACCGCGGACTTTGCTTACTTTATCATAATCGATCTCAGGGAAAATAAGTTGCTCTTTAACACCTAATGTATAGTTACCACGACCATCGAAAGATTTCTTAGATACACCACGGAAATCACGTACACGTGGTAAAGAAACTGTTACTAATTTGTCGAAGAACTCATACATTTGTTCACCGCGTAAAGTAACTTTCGCACCGATTGGCATTCCTTCACGAAGACGGAAACCTGCGATAGATTTTTTAGCGCGAGTGATTACAGGTTTTTGACCTGCGATTTGAGTTAATTCTTCTACAGCATTGTCTAATGCTTTAGAGTTTTGTACCGCATCACCAACACCAACGTTGATTACGATTTTCTCGATTTTTGGTACTTGCATTACAGATTTATAGTTAAACTTGCTCATTAGAGCAGGAGTAATTTCCTTTTGGAACTTCTCTTTAAGGCGATTCAATGAAGTGACCTCCTTTCATAAGAAAATTATTTATCTAATAATTCACCAGATTTTTTCGCAATACGAACTTTTTTACCATCTTCCACTTTGTAGCCTACACGAGTAGGTTCACCTGTTTTTGGATCTAATGGCATAACATTAGATACGTGAATAGGTGCTTCTTTCGTGATAATTCCACCTTGTGGATTTAATTGAGATGGCTTAGAGTGCTTCTTAACGATGTTAACACCCTCAACGATAACACGGTTTTCCTTTGGGAAAGCCACAAGGATTACACCTTGTTTTCCTTTGTCTTTACCAGTGATTACCTGTACTTTATCACCTTTTTTTACATGCATCTTAATTCTGCACCTCCTTAGCAAGGCAATACCTTAAATTATAGAACTTCTGGAGCTAAAGAAACGATCTTCATGAAGTTGCTATCACGTAGTTCACGAGCTACCGGTCCGAAGATACGAGTACCGCGTGGGCTCTTATCGTCTTTAATGATAACAGCTGCGTTTTCATCAAAACGGATGTAAGAACCATCTGGACGACGAGCGCCGCTCTTCGTACGTACTACTACTGCTTTTACAACGTCACCTTTTTTAACAACGCCACCTGGTGTTGCTTGTTTTACCGTAGCAACGATAATATCACCGATGTTAGCATATTTACGACCAGAGCCGCCTAATACTTTAATTGTTAAAAGTTCACGTGCACCAGAGTTGTCAGCAACTTTTAAACGAGATTCTTGTTGGATCATGTTATGAAACCTCCCTTCGGACTTTTAATTCCGATTCGTCTATTTAGATAATAACCGCTTCTTCAACGATTTCAACTAAACGGAAACGCTTAGTAGCAGAAAGCGGGCGAGTTTCCATGATTTTAACGATATCGCCAACTTTTGCTTGGTTTTGTTCATCATGCGCTTTGTATTTTTTAGAATACTTAACGCGTTTTCCGTACAAGGAATGAGTTTTGTAAGTTTCAACTAAAACTGTAATCGTTTTGTCCATTTTGTCAGATACAACACGACCAGTATAAACTTTGCGTTGGTTACGTTCGCTCACTTTGCAAACCTCCCCTCAATTTATCGATTAATTCCGATCTCTCTTTCACGAACTACAGTTTTCATACGAGCGATCGCTTTACGCACTTCACGGATGCGTGTTGGATTCTCTAATTGTCCTGTAGCAAGCTGGAAGCGAAGGTTAAACAACTCTTCCTTTAACGCTTTAACTTTTGTTTCGATTTCGGCAGTGGTTAATTCACGAATATCATTAGTTTTCATTAGATTCACCACCATTTTCTTCACGTTTTACGAATTTACATTTCACTGGTAATTTGTGAGCTGCAAGACGTAATGCTTCGCGTGCTACCTCTTCAGATACACCTGCGATTTCAAACATAACTTTCCCAGGCTTCACTACTGCTACCCAACCTTCTGGTGCCCCTTTACCGGAACCCATACGTACTTCAAGAGGTTTTGCAGTGTAAGGTTTAGAAGGGAAAATTTTAATCCAAACTTTACCGCCACGTTTCATGTAACGAGTCATTGCACGACGAGCTGCTTCGATTTGACGGTTTGTAATCCATGAAGCATTTTGTGCTTGAAGACCAAACTCACCGAATGTTACTTCAGTACCACCTTTAGCGCGGCCACGCATTTTACCACGATGCTCTCTACGATATTTTACGCGTTTTGGCATTAACATATTATTTTCCTCCTTCCTCAGAAGCTTTCTTTTTTGAAGGAAGAACTTCTCCACGGTAGATCCATACTTTTACGCCTAATTTACCGTATGTTGTATCAGCTTCAGCTGTTGCATAGTCAATATCAGCGCGAAGTGTATGAAGTGGAACAGTTCCTTCACTGTAAGATTCTGCACGAGCGATATCTGCTCCGCCAAGACGACCAGAAACTTGTGTTTTAATACCTTTAGCGCCAGCACGCATTGCACGTTGGATAACTTGCTTTTGAGCACGACGGAAAGATACACGATTTTCTAATTGACGAGCAATGTTTTCCGCTACTAATTTAGCATCAAGATCTGCTTTCTTAACTTCTAAGATGTTGATGTGTACACGCTTGCCTGTTAATTGGTTAAGAGCTTTACGAAGCGCTTCAACTTCAGTACCACCTTTACCAATTACCATACCAGGTTTTGCAGTGTGAATTGTAACATTTACACGATTTGCAGCACGCTCGATTTCTACTTTAGAAACAGAAGAATCTTTTAAGCGAGCTGTGATGTATTCACGAATTTTGATGTCTTCATGAAGAAGTGTAGCGTAATCTTTTTCTGCGAACCAACGAGATTCCCAATCACGAATAACACCGACACGAAGACCGACTGGATTAACCTTTTGACCCATCGATTATCCCTCCTTCTTTTCTGATACCACAACTGTGATGTGGCTTGTGCGCTTGTTGATTTGGCTTGCACGGCCCATTGCGCGTGGACGGAAACGTTTTAACGTTGGACCTTCGTCAACGAAAACTTTCTCAACAACTAAGTTGTTTACGTCCATTTCGTAGTTATGCTCTGCGTTTGCGATTGCAGATTTTAAAACTTTCTCTACAACTGGAGAAGCAGTTTTTGGTGTGTGGTTAAGGATAGCAATCGCTTCACCCACTTGCTTACCTCGGATTAAGTCTACTACTAAACGAACTTTACGAGGAGCAATACGAACTGTTCTCGCTACTGCTTTAGCTTGCATTGAAGTGCCTCCTCTCATTATCTTCTAGTTTTCTTATCGTCAGCATCATGACCTTTATACGTACGAGTTGGTGCGAATTCACCTAACTTGTGGCCAACCATGTCCTCAGTGATGTATACAGGTACGTGTTTGCGACCGTCATATACAGCGATTGTGTGACCGATGAACTGAGGGAAGATCGTTGAACGACGAGACCAAGTTTTAACAACTTGCTTTTGCTCAGTTTCATTTAGCTTTGCAATTTTACTCATTAAATGATCATCGACAAATGGTCCTTTTTTTAAGCTACGAGCCATTTTGGTGCCTCCCTTCGTGATTGCCGTACGGTTCCTGAAATGAACCGTACTACAACCCCATTATTTTTTACGACGACGAACGATGAATTTGTCAGACGCTTTGTTTTTCTTACGAGTCTTGAATCCAAGAGTTGGTTTACCCCATGGAGACATTGGAGACTTACGTCCGATTGGTGCGCGACCTTCACCACCACCGTGTGGGTGATCAACTGGGTTCATTACAGAACCACGAACTGTTGGGCGCTTACCTAACCAACGAGAGCGACCTGCTTTACCAATTTTGATAAGTTCGTGTGATTCGTTACCTACTTGACCTACAGTAGCGCGGCAAGTAGCTAATACTAAGCGTACTTCACCAGAAGTTAAACGTACAAGTACGTATTTACCTTCTTTACCAAGTACTTGAGCAGATGTACCAGCAGAACGAACTAATTGTCCACCACGACCTGGTTTAAGTTCGATGTTATGAACAACAGTACCTACTGGAATGTTCATTAATGGTAATGCGTTACCGATTTTAATGTCAGCTTCTGGGCCAGACATAACTTCCATACCTACTTCTAAATTTTTAGGAGCAAGGATGTAACGTTTTTCACCGTCAACGTAGTTAATTAATGCGATATTCGCAGAGCGGTTTGGATCATATTCGATCGTAGCAACGCGTCCTGGAATCCCATCTTTGTTACGTTTGAAGTCGATGATACGGTATTGACGCTTGTGTCCGCCACCTTGGTGACGTACAGTGATTTTACCTTGGTTATTACGACCAGCCTTTTTCTTTAAAGGCGCAAGTAAAGATTTTTCCGGTCTATCAGTCGTGATTTCAGCGAAATCATTAGTTGTCATGTTACGACGACCGTTAGTAGTTGGATTATACTTTTTAATTGCCATCTCAATTTCCCTCCTTCTTTAGTAAGAATTAAACACCTTGGAAGATTTCGATTTCTTTGCTGTCAGCTGTTAGCTTAACGATTGCTTTACGACGACGGTTAGTAAAACCAGCGTGACGACCAACGCGTTTAGCTTTCGGCTTGTAGTTCATGATGTTCACTTTCTCTACTTCAACACCAAAGATCGCTTCTACAGCGTCTTTAACTTCTGTTTTATTAGCTTTAACGTCCACATCGAACGTGTATTTTTTTTCAGCCATCATTTCCATAGAACGTTCAGTGATAACTGGGCGCTTAATGATATCACGAGGATCTCTCATTATGCAAGCACCTCCTCTACTTTTTCCACTGCCGCTTTTGTCATGATTAGCTTATCATGATGAAGCACGTCTAAAACGTTTACGCCATCAGCAGTGATTACTGTTACTCCAGGGATATTGCGAGCAGATAACTCAACTGCTTCATTTACATCAGCAGTTACGATAAGAGCTTTCTTCTCAACAGCTAATCCTTTAAGTACTGCTACCATGTCTTTTGTTTTTGGTGCATTTAACACTAAGTCTTCAAGAACTACAATGTTGTTCTCTACTACTTTAGTAGCTAATGCAGATTTAATAGCTAAGCGACGAACTTTCTTAGGAAGTTTGTAAGCATAGCTTCTTGGTGTAGGTCCGAATACCGTACCACCACCACGCCATTGAGGAGAGCGGATAGAACCTTGACGAGCACGTCCAGTTCCTTTTTGACGCCATGGTTTACGACCACCACCGCTTACTTCAGAGCGATTTTTTACTTTATGTGTACCTTGACGTAAAGATGCACGTTGCATCACTACAGCCTCGAAAAGTACAGCTTCATTTGGTTCGATGCCGAAAATAGCTTCAGCTAATTCGATTTCACCAACCTGAGAACCAGTTTGGTTATATACAGTAACTTTTGGCATTGGAATTCCTCCTTCCTATAGTGAATTATTTGCTAGCCTTCACAGCGCCTTGAACAACTACAAGAGATTTCTTAGCACCTGGAACGTTACCTTTAATTAATAATAAGTTGCGTTCAACGTCAACTTGAACAATTTCAAGGTTTTGAATTGTGATTTGGTCTCCACCCATACGTCCAGCAAGTTTTTTACCTTTAAATACACGGTTCGGAGCAACAGGGCCCATTGAACCAGGACGACGATGGTAACGAGAACCGTGAGACATAGGTCCACGAGATTGTCCGTGGCGTTTAATAGCACCTTGGAAACCTTTACCTTTAGAAATACCTGTTACGTCTACAGTTTCACCTGCAGCGAAAACTTCTACTTTTACCTCTTGACCAACCTCTAATCCGTCCACGTCTGCATCGCGGATTTCGCGAATGAAGCGCTTAGGAGCAGTAGATGCTTTAGCAACGTGACCTTGTTCAGGTTTGTTAGCTAATTTTTCACGTTTATCTTCGAAACCTAACTGAATTGCGTTGTAGCCATCAGTTTCAGTTGTCTTCTTTTGAAGAACAACGTTTGGAGTCGCTTCGATTACTGTTACAGGAATTAGCTCACCGTTTTCAGCAAATACTTGAGTCATACCGATCTTTCTTCCTAAGATTCCTTTGGTCATGAGTTACACCTCCTACATTTTTAAGTTATATGAATTATAGTTTAATTTCGATATCTACACCAGATGGTAAGTCTAAACGCATTAGTGAATCTACTGTTTGTGGAGTAGGGCTCACAATGTCGATTAGACGTTTGTGCGTGCGCATTTCGAATTGCTCACGAGAATCTTTGTACTTATGAACAGCACGAAGAATTGTATAAACAGTTTTTTCAGTTGGTAATGGGATCGGACCAGAAACTGTTGCCCCAGAACGTTTAGCTGTTTCTACAATTTTCTCAGCTGACTGATCAAGAATACGGTGATCGTAAGCTTTTAAACGGATACGAATTTTTTCTTTTGCCATTATTTTCCCTCCTTCGTTCGCCTATTTCTAAAATAGACCTTCTCCATGGAAATTTCCTCACACCTTGCCATGGCAAAGCGGCCGGGTGTGTCAGCAACCTTCCACTTCATCGCAGTCAAAGACCAACATTGTCTATTATACAATGTTTTTTGTCTAGATGCAAGCATATTTTTGTTTACATCAGCTTTTCTCTACTTTTGCTATTATACATGGCACTTTCAAGAATTTCAAGTTTTCATCTACCGTAAATCATTTTACACTTTTTGGATGTTTTATTTTCACTTTATATATTATAGAAGAAACTCGTCACAATCTACATTTACCTCCTGTTTATACAGCAAAAAAACCCAAGGGAAATCCCCCTTGGGTTTTTATTATTTATAGTTGAGACTATTCGATGATAGAAGCAACTACACCAGCACCTACAGTACGTCCGCCTTCACGGATAGAGAACTTAGTTCCCTCTTCTACTGCTACAGGAGCGATAAGTTCAACAGTCATTTCAACGTTGTCGCCAGGCATTACCATTTCAGTACCTTCTGGTAATTGGATGATACCAGTTACGTCAGTTGTACGGAAATAGAATTGTGGGCGGTAGTTAGCGAAGAATGGAGTGTGACGTCCACCTTCTTCTTTAGATAAAACGTAAACTTCAGCTTTGAATTTAGCGTGAGCTTTTACAGAGCCTGGTTTAGCAAGAACTTGTCCACGTTGGATGTCTTCACGAGCAACCCCACGAAGTAGAGCACCGATGTTGTCACCAGCTTCAGCTTGGTCAAGAAGCTTACGGAACATTTCTACACCTGTTACAGTTGTAGAAGCAGTTTCTTCAGCAAGACCGATGATTTCTACTACGTCACCAACTTTAACTACACCGCGCTCTACGCGACCAGTAGCAACTGTACCACGACCTGTGATAGAGAATACATCCTCTACAGGCATTAAGAATGGTTTGTCAGTTTCACGTTCTGGAGTTGGGATGTAAGCATCAACTTCAGCCATTAACTCAACGATTTTAGCTTCCCACTCAGCATCTCCTTCAAGAGCTTTAAGAGCAGAACCTTTAACTACAGGGATGTCATCTCCTGGGAATTCGTATTCAGATAATAGATCACGAACTTCCATTTCTACTAATTCTAGTAATTCTTCGTCGTCTACCATGTCGCATTTGTTTAAGAATACAACGATGTAAGGTACACCTACTTGACGAGAAAGAAGGATGTGCTCACGAGTTTGTGGCATTGGACCATCAGCAGCAGATACTACTAAGATACCGCCGTCCATTTGAGCAGCACCAGTGATCATGTTTTTAACATAGTCAGCGTGTCCTGGGCAGTCAACGTGTGCATAGTGACGAGTTTCAGTTTCGTACTCAACGTGTGCAGTTGAGATTGTGATACCGCGCTCTCTTTCTTCTGGAGCAGCGTCGATTTGATCGTATCCGCGTGCTTCAGCACCACCAGCTTTTGCAAGAACTGTAGTGATTGCAGCAGTTAATGTAGTTTTACCATGGTCAACGTGGCCAATTGTACCAATGTTAACATGGGGTTTTGAACGTTCGAATTTTTCTTTAGCCATTCTAAAATCCTCCTTAATGGTATCTTCAAATTTATATTTTAGGCTAGAAAGTGAGAATTAGAGCCTCACTTTCTAAGCTTACATAAGTAGTTATACTTGAACAATTGATAAAAATCAATTATTCACCTTTATTTTTTTTGATAATCTCTTCAGAGATTGAACGTGGAACTTCTTCATAATGGTCAAATACCATAGAGAATGTTCCGCGACCTTGTGTATTAGAACGTAATGCTGTCGCATAACCGAACATTTCAGAAAGTGGAACCATTGCGCGAACAACTTGTGCGTTACCGCGAGCTTCCATACCTTCTACACGTCCACGACGAGAAGTTACGTCACCCATGATGTCTCCCATGTATTCTTCTGGGATTACAACTTCAACTTTCATCATTGGCTCAAGGATTACTGGGTTACACTTAGAAACAGCTGCTTTAAGTGCCATAGATGCAGCAATTTTGAACGCCATTTCAGATGAGTCAACATCATGATAAGATCCGTCAACTAATGCAGCTTTAACGTCAATTACAGGATATCCTGCAAGCACACCGTTTTGAAGCGCATCTTCAAGACCTGCTTGTACAGCTGGGATGTATTCACGTGGAACTACACCGCCGACAATCTTGTTCTCGAATTCGAATCCTTTTCCTTCTTCGTTAGGTTCAAACTCAATCCAAACGTGACCGAATTGTCCACGACCACCAGATTGACGAGCGAACTTACCTTCAACTTTCGCTGCAGCGCGGAAAGTCTCACGGTATGCTACTTGAGGAGCACCAACGTTAGCTTCTACTTTGAACTCGCGACGTAGACGGTCAACGATGATATCAAGGTGAAGTTCACCCATACCAGCGATGATTGTTTGTCCAGTCTCTTGATCAGTATGAGCACGGAATGTTGGATCTTCTTCAGAAAGTTTTGCTAATGCTGTACCCATTTTATCTTGGTCAGCTTTAGACTTAGGTTCGATAGCTACAGAGATAACTGGTTCTGGGAATTCCATAGACTCTAGGATAACAAGGTTTTTCTCGTCACATAGAGTGTCACCAGTTGTAGTATCTTTAAGACCTACAGCAGCAGCGATGTCACCAGCGTAAACTGTTGAAATCTCTTCACGGCTGTTTGCGTGCATTTGTAGGATACGACCTACACGCTCACGTTTACCTTTTGTTGAGTTTTTCACGTAAGATCCAGAGTTTAATGTACCAGAGTACACACGGAAGAACGTTAATTTACCAACATAAGGGTCAGTCATAATTTTGAACGCTAGAGCTGAGAATGGCTCTTCGTCGCTAGAATGACGTTCTACTTCTTCATCTGTATCAGGAACGATACCTTTGATTGCAGGTACGTCTAATGGAGATGGTAAGTAGTCAATAACTGCGTCAAGCATCAATTGAACACCTTTGTTCTTGAATGCAGATCCACAGATTACTGGGAAGAATTCTACAGAAGTTGTAGCTTTACGGATAGCCGCTTTAAGCTCTTCTTTAGAGATTTCTTCACCCTCTAAATATTTCATCATTAATTCCTCATCAAGTTCTGCAACCGCTTCAATAAGCTTTCCACGGTATTCAGCAGCTAGTTCTTGATGCTCTTCAGGAATTTCAATACGCTCAATATCAGTTCCTAGGTCGTTTGCATACATGTATGCGCACTCTTCAACTAGGTCAATGATACCATTGAACTCATCTTCAGCACCGATTGGTAATTGAAGTGGATGAGCATTAGCTTGTAGACGATCATGAAGTGTACCTACAGAATATAAGAAGTCTGCACCGATTTTGTCCATTTTGTTAACGAACACAATACGTGGTACACCATAAGTAGTAGCCTGACGCCAAACAGTTTCTGTTTGTGGTTCAACACCAGATTGTGCATCAAGTACTGCTACAGCGCCATCAAGTACGCGTAAAGAACGCTCTACCTCTACAGTGAAGTCTACGTGTCCTGGAGTGTCAATAATGTTTACACGATGACCTTTCCATTGAGCAGTAGTTGCTGCAGACGTAATCGTAATTCCACGCTCTTGTTCTTGCTCCATCCAGTCCATTTGAGATGCACCTTCATGAGTTTCACCAATTTTGTGAATACGTCCTGTATAGTACAAGATACGCTCAGTAGCTGTTGTTTTACCAGCATCAATATGAGCCATAATACCAATATTACGAGTGTTTTCTAAGGAGAACTCTCTAGTCATATGGTGTCTTTCTCCTTCCTTTTATGGATTGGATTATTTTATTTAAAGTAGCAAAAAAGCCACTTTATTTTGTTACATATGTCAGTATATCCAGTACCCTCATTATGTAAAACGAGCGCCCATTGAAAGGGAGAGGAACTCTCCCCTCTCCATACTTCCATAAGCGACAAATAAAGCGGTTTATGCTTACATTTATTTTACGTTGAATCCTACCAACGGTAATGAGCAAACGCTTTGTTAGCTTCTGCCATTTTGTGAGTGTCTTCGCGCTTCTTAACAGATGCACCAGTGTTATTAGCTGCATCTAAAATTTCATTAGCAAGACGCTCTTCCATAGTTTTTTCACCACGAAGACGAGCGTAGTTTACTAACCAACGAAGACCTAAAGTTGTACGGCGTTCTGGACGAACCTCAACTGGAACTTGGTAGTTAGCACCACCAACACGACGAGCACGTACTTCAAGAACAGGCATGATGTTCTTAAGAGCTTGCTCGAATACTTCCATTGGTTCTTTACCAGTACGTTCACGAACGATATCGAACGCATTATAAAGAATTGTTTGAGATTTACCTTTTTTACCGTCAACCATCATTTTGTTGATTAAGCGTGTTACAAGTTTAGAATTGTACATTGGATCTGGTAACACGTCACGTTTCGCAACAGGTCCTTTACGAGGCATATTGAGTTCCTCCTTTCAGTTCATTTTTATTATTTCTTAGCTGCTTTTGGTTTTTTAGTACCGTATTTAGAACGGCCTTGCATACGTTTGTCAACACCAGCTGTGTCAAGCGCACCACGAACGATGTGGTAACGTACCCCTGGTAAGTCTTTTACACGACCACCGCGAATTAATACTACGCTGTGCTCTTGTAAGTTATGGCCGATACCTGGGATGTATGCAGTTACCTCAATACCATTTGTTAAACGTACACGAGCATATTTACGTAAAGCTGAGTTTGGTTTCTTTGGAGTCATTGTACCAACACGAGTACATACACCACGTTTTTGAGGTGCAGAGATATCAGTTGATTTTTTCTTTAAAGAGTTGAAACCTTTGTTTAACGCAGGTGATTTAGATTTCCATACTTTATCAGTACGACCTTTTCTCACTAATTGGTTAATAGTAGGCATTAAATTATCCTCCCTTCGCATGTTTGTATGACCACATATCCAGGTGGTTCATTATTAGTTGAAAACAAAGTTTTTGCGAGCGGGAGCAAATGCCCCCCTCTCACAAAAACAGTTTTAACTTATTATTCCTATTGCTGAAGCTCCCACTTGAATCCCTGAAACTCTTCCGAGTTCGCGAATGGATTCAACTTTTGTTACGGGTATGTTATGTTGCAGTGCAGCCTGAGTGATAACATGGGTTAACCGCATGTCAGCATCTTCCGCAACGACAACCTCTTTAACTATACCATTTTTGATTGCTTTCAACGTTCGTTTATGACCAACGATAACATTTTCCGCATTTGATACTTTTTGATAAGACATATACATATCCTCCAAAGCATCGTTCAGGAGCAACCTTGCTTATATTAACATTTTGACTCATACAATGTCAACTAGGATTATCCGTTTTTATACAAAATTCATACCGGAAAATTTTACTGTTCTACGTAAATTTCATCGTTTTCTACATTCGTATCGTCTTGCACTGTTTTTACAAGATCTACTTTGCGATAACGATTCATACCTGTTCCAGCCGGAACAAGCTTACCGATAATAACGTTCTCTTTTAATCCTAGAAGCTCATCGCGTTTGCCTTTAATTGCGGCATCTGTTAGAACACGAGTTGTTTCTTGGAACGAAGCTGCAGATAAGAATGAATCTGTTTCAAGTGAAGCTTTCGTAATACCAAGAAGAACCGGTCTAGCTGTTGCTGGTTGTTTACCTTCTAATAATACTTTTACGTTTGCATCAGTAAATTGGTGAATATCTAGCAACGTTCCTGGTAATACATCCGTGTCACCCGCATCGATTACACGAACTTTACGAAGCATTTGACGAACCATTACCTCTACGTGTTTGTCGCCAATTTCTACCCCTTGCATACGGTATACTTTTTGAACTTCACGTAGTAAGTATTCTTGAACTGCTGTAATGTCCGTTACTTTTAGTAATTCTTTCGGATCAATAGAACCTTCTGTTAACTCTTGTCCGTGACTAATCTCTTGGCCTGGAGTTACTTTCAGACGAGCGCCGTAAGGAATTGCATATGTGCGAGTTTCTACTGCACCTTGTACAACTACCTCTTGACGATCTTTCACATCGTTGATCGTTACAACAACACCGTCGATTTCGCTGATAACCGCTTGACCTTTCGGATTACGAGCTTCGAAGATCTCTTGGATACGAGGTAAACCTTGTGTGATATCGTCTCCGGCAACCCCACCTGTATGGAACGTACGCATCGTTAACTGTGTACCTGGCTCACCGATAGATTGAGCTGCGATAATACCTACCGCTTCCCCTACTTCTACGTCTGTACCAGTAGCTAAGTTACGGCCGTAACATTTCTTACATACGCCGTGGCGAGTATTACATGTAAATGCTGAACGGATGTGTACTGTTTCCACACCTGCATTTTCAATAGCACGAGCGATATCTTCAGTAATTAATTCATTTTCACGAATCAACACTTCACCTGTTTCAGGATGTTTTACAGTTTTTCTTGCAAAACGTCCTACAAGACGGTCGTATAATGACTCAATAACTTCATTGCCCTCTTTAATCGCACCGATTAATAGACCACGATCTGTTCCACAATCGTCTTCACGAACGATAACATCTTGTGCAACATCTACAAGACGACGTGTTAAGTAACCAGAATCGGCAGTCTTAAGCGCTGTATCGGCAAGACCCTTACGCGCACCGTGTGTAGAGATGAAGTATTCAAGTACCGTTAGACCTTCACGGAAACTTGATTTGATTGGAAGCTCAATGATACGACCAGATGGGTTAGCCATCAAACCACGCATACCAGCAAGCTGAGTGAAGTTCGATGCGTTACCACGGGCACCAGAGTCACTCATCATGAAGATTGGGTTGCGCTTATCTAAGGATTTCATCAATTTTCCTTGGATAACATCTTTTGCATTACTCCAGATAGAGATAACGCGATCGTAACGTTCTTCTTCTGTAATCAAACCGCGACGGAATTGTTTAATTACTTTATCTACTTTTGCTTGTGCTTCATGAAGAATTTCATCTTTCTCACCTAATACAAGGATATCTGCTACCCCAACTGTAATACCAGCTTTTGTAGAGTATTTAAATCCTAAGTCTTTCATGCGGTCAAGCATACGAGATGTTTCTGTAATTTTGAAACGTTTAAATACTTCCGCAATGATATTACCAAGGATTTTCTTGTTAAATGGTGCTACTTCTTCACGGCTAGCAATAACTTCTTTTATATTCGCACCTTTATCAACGAAATATTTCGCAGGTGTTTCTTTTTCAAGATTTGATTTTGTTGGTTCGTTAATATAAGGGAACGACTTTGGTAAGATTTCGTTAAATATTAATTTACCAACAGTTGTTAATAGAAGCTTGCCTTTTTGTTCTTCTGTAAATGTCTCGTTGTTGTTCACTGAACTTGCAGGAACAGCAATACGAGTATGAAGATGAACATACCCATTTTGGTATGCAAGCAATGCTTCGTTTGTATCTTTGAACACCATACCTTCACCAATTGCACCTGCGCGCTCAAGTGTTAAGTAGTAGTTACCTAATACCATATCCTGAGATGGTGTAACAACTGGTTTCCCGTCTTTCGGGTTCAAAATGTTTTGTGCAGCTAACATAAGAAGACGAGCTTCTGCTTGTGCTTCTGATGATAGCGGAACGTGAACCGCCATTTGGTCACCGTCAAAGTCCGCATTGTATGCTGTACATACAAGTGGATGAAGACGAATTGCGCGCCCTTCTACTAATGTAGGTTCGAACGCTTGAATACCAAGACGGTGAAGCGTTGGGGCACGGTTTAGAAGTACTGGGTGTTCTTTAATAACTGACTCTAAAACATCCCAAACTTCAGGTTGTACACGCTCAATTTTACGTTTTGCACTCTTAATGTTATGTGCTAATCCTTTTTCCACTAGTTCTTTCATTACGAAAGGTTTAAATAGTTCTAGCGCCATTTCTTTTGGTAATCCACATTGATACATTTTTAAGTTCGGTCCTACAACGATAACAGAACGACCAGAGTAGTCAACACGTTTACCAAGTAAGTTTTGACGGAAACGTCCTTGTTTACCTTTCAGCATGTGAGATAGTGATTTTAACGGACGGTTACCCGGTCCAGTAACTGGGCGACCACGGCGACCGTTATCGATTAATGCATCTACAGCTTCTTGCAACATACGTTTTTCGTTTTGAACAATAATGCTTGGTGCACCTAGGTCCAATAAACGTTTTAAACGATTGTTACGGTTAATAACACGACGATATAAATCGTTTAAGTCAGAAGTTGCAAAACGTCCACCATCTAACTGTACCATTGGGCGTAATTCTGGCGGAATAACCGGAAGAACATCTAAGATCATCCAAGATGGTTTATTTCCAGAGTTACGGAATGATTCCAATACTTCTAGACGTTTAATAGCACGAGTACGACGTTGTCCTTGTGCTGTTTTTAATTCCTCTTTTAAGAAGTCTACTTCTTTATCTAAATCGATATCTTGTAGTAACTTCTTAATTGCTTCTGCACCCATAGCAGCTTGGAATGTGTTTCCATATCGATCGCGATATGCACGGTATTCTTTTTCAGAAAGCAATTGCTTCTTATCAAGTGGTGTATCTCCACTTTCTGTTACAACATAAGAAGCGAAATAAATTACTTCTTCAAGCGCGCGAGGGGACATGTCTAAGACAAGTCCCATGCGGCTCGGGATACCTTTGAAATACCAAATATGAGATACAGGAGCAGCTAATTCGATATGACCCATACGTTCACGACGAACTTTCGCACGCGTTACTTCAACACCACATCGATCACAGACTACACCTTTATAACGTACGCGTTTATATTTTCCACAGTGACATTCCCAGTCCTTTTGGGGCCCGAAAATGCGCTCACAGAACAAGCCATCTTTTTCGGGTTTTAACGTACGATAGTTAATTGTTTCAGGTTTCTTAACTTCACCGTATGACCAAGAACGAATCTTGTCAGGCGAAGCAAGTCCAATCTTCATATATTCAAAGTTATTTACATCTATCAAGGGGCCTACCTCCCTTTTAGTCTACAGGTTATCCCAATTATTCCTTAGTTGCCTCAACTTCGATATTTAATTTATCTGCGGATTGATGATCATCATCATCTTCTGTATCACGCATTTCAATTTCCGTATCGTCGCTAGACATCATTTTAACGTCCATACCTAAACTTTGCAGTTCTTTAATCAATACTTTGAATGATTCTGGAACGCCTGGTTCTGGAACATTTTCACCTTTCACAATCGCTTCGTATGTCTTAACGCGACCGACAACATCATCAGACTTCACAGTTAAGATTTCTTGAAGAGTATAAGCAGCACCGTAAGCTTCAAGTGCCCAAACCTCCATCTCACCGAAACGTTGTCCACCGAACTGTGCTTTACCTCCAAGAGGTTGTTGCGTTACAAGTGAGTATGGTCCAGTAGAACGAGCGTGAAGTTTATCGTCAACCATGTGTGCAAGTTTAATCATGTACATGACACCAACAGATACACGGTTATCGAATGGCTCACCAGTACGTCCGTCGTACAGGATTGTCTTCGCATCATTCGCCATACCAGCTTCTTCAATTGTACCCCATACATCTTCCTCACGAGCACCATCGAATACTGGTGTTGCAACATGAATACCTAGATATCTAGCTGCCATACCAAGGTGAAGCTCTAACACCTGACCGATATTCATACGAGATGGTACCCCTAATGGGTTAAGCATGATATCGATTGGTGTACCGTCTGGTAAGAATGGCATATCTTCTTCCGGTAAAATACGGGAGATAACCCCTTTGTTACCATGACGACCGGCCATTTTGTCACCTTCAGAAATTTTACGTTTTTGAACGATATATACACGAACCAATTGATTTACACCTGGTGGTAATTCGTCACCGTCTTCACGGTTAAACACTTTTACATCCAGGATAATACCGCCACCACCGTGTGGTACACGTAGTGATGTATCACGTACTTCACGCGCTTTCTCACCGAAGATTGCGTGTAATAAACGTTCTTCTGCTGTTAATTCTGTTACACCTTTTGGTGTTACTTTACCAACAAGTAGATCTCCGTCTTTTACTTCCGCACCGATGCGAATAATACCGCGCTCGTCAAGGTTACGAAGTGCATCTTCCCCAACGTTCGGGATATCACGCGTAATTTCTTCTGGTCCTAATTTTGTATCACGAGCTTCTGATTCATACTCTTCAATATGAATAGAAGTATACACATCATCTTTTACAAGGCGCTCACTCATAATGATCGCATCCTCGTAGTTATAACCATCCCATGTCATAAAGCCAACAAGCACGTTACGTCCAAGTGCAAGCTCACCTTTTTCCATAGAAGGACCATCCGCAAGGATTTCACCTTTTACAACTTCATCGCCAACACTTACGATTGGACGTTGGTTGTAGCAAGTTCCTTGGTTAGAACGGATGAATTTCAACATCTTATAGCGATCTAAGTCGCCTTTTACTTTTTGACCGTCAATTTCTACATAACGACGCACCCAAACTTCACGTGCTTCAACGCGTTCAACAATACCAGGATGTTTACAGATTACTGCAGCACCCGAGTCTTTCGCTGACACATACTCCATACCTGTACCTACAATCGGAGATTCCGGATTCATTAACGGAACCGCCTGACGTTGCATGTTGGCACCCATAAGTGCACGGTTAGAGTCGTCATTTTCTAAGAACGGAATACAAGCTGTCGCTGCAGACACTACTTGTTTTGGAGATACATCCATGTAGTCGATGCGCTCTTTATTTGTAACAATGTTTTCACCGCGGAAACGAGCTACGATATCATCATCAAGGAATTCACCTTCTGGAGATAATTTCATATTCGCTTGGGCTACAACATAGTTATCTTCTTCATCGGCTGTTAAGTAATCAACATGCTCTGTTACACGACCAGTTTCTGGATCAACACGACGATATGGTGTTTCAATGAAACCAAACTCATTTACTTTCGCAAATGAAGATAATGAGTTAATCAAACCGATGTTTGGTCCCTCTGGCGTTTCAATCGGACACATACGACCGTAGTGAGAATAGTGAACATCACGCACTTCAAAGCCTGCGCGCTCACGCGTTAAACCACCAGGTCCTAATGCAGATAATCTTCGTTTATGTGTTAACTCTGCCAATGGGTTTGTTTGATCCATGAACTGAGATAACTGAGAGCTTCCGAAGAACTCTTTAATAGATGCAATAACCGGACGAATGTTAATTAACGCTTGCGGTGTAATTGCATTTGTATCTTGAATCGACATTCTCTCACGAACAACACGTTCCATACGAGAAAGACCGATACGGAATTGGTTTTGTAATAACTCTCCTACAGAACGTAGACGACGGTTACCTAAATGGTCGATATCGTCTGTATCCCCTACTTTATATAGTAAGTTAAAGAAGTAGCTAATAGAAGCAAGAATATCACCTGGTGTAATGTGTTTCACATCACGAGTAATATTTGCATTCCCAATTACATTAATAACGCGTTCGCCTTCTGAATCTGGAGCATAAATCTTAATAGATTGCAGCTCAACATCGCCTTCTACCACTCCGCCCATCGGCTTCGCTGTTTTGAATCCAATGTTCTTCTCTAAGTTAGGTAAAATGCGATCAAGTGTACGGCGATCTAAAACTGTTCCCTCTGCCGCTAAAATCTCTCCGGTTTCTGGATCTACTAATGTTTCAGCTAAGCGTTGGTTAAACAGTCTGTTTTTAATGTGTAATTTTTTGTTGATCTTATAGCGACCTACATTTGCTAAATCGTAGCGCTTTGGATCAAAGAAGCGAGAAACAAGCAAGCTTTTCGCGTTTTCCACTGTTGGTGGTTCACCTGGGCGTAAACGCTCATAAATTTCAAGCAACGCTTTTTCAGTGCTATCTGTGTTATCTTTTTCTAACGTATTGCTTAAGTATTCATTATCACCTAAAAGCTCGGTGATTTCTTGATCAGAGCCAAACCCTAATGCGCGTAACAAAACAGTTACAGGAAGCTTACGGGTACGGTCAATACGTACATATACAACATCCTTAGCATCTGTTTCATACTCTAACCAAGCTCCGCGGTTTGGAATTACAGTAGCAGTAAAACCACGTTTTCCGTTTTTATCCACTTTGCCACTATAGTATACGCTTGGAGAGCGAACTAACTGGGAAACGATAACACGTTCTGCACCGTTAATTACGAATGTTCCTGTCTCTGTCATGAGTGGGAAATCTCCCATGAACACATCTTGCTCTTTTACTTCACCAGTTTCTTTGTTGATTAGACGAACTTTCACACGAAGTGGTGCTGCATACGTCACATCACGCTCTTTACATTCTTCTACAGAGTATTTAGGCTCACCTAAGCTGTAGTCGATAAATTCAAGCGATAGATTTCCCGTAAAGTCTTCGATCGGAGAAATGTCTTGGAACATTTCTCGCAAACCCTCATCAAGAAACCACTGATAAGAAGAGGTTTGAATTTCGATAAGATTTGGTAACTCTAATACTTCACTAATACGGGCATAACTTCTTCGTTGGCGGTGGCGTCCGTATTGAACTAGTTGACCTGTCAACTGCTTCACCCCTCAAATCATGAGTATTATAAATGCACAAAAAAATTTGTGCAAAATCACAAATAAATATAGCTAACGCTAGTAGCGTAGCTTTTTCTCTCAAAGATAGATACGTTGAGTCTTTCCATCTGTTCAAAAAAGAAAAATGGCTTCTATAAGAAAACCATCACTCTATTTCATGATTTACTGATTTTACTATCTTTTCCAAGAGAAACAAAAATATACATTTTTCTCAACGTAGAAAATCATATATTGGCATTGTATAATGTTAACATAGCCCCAAAAAACCGTCAACGTTTTTTTGATTTTATGATATAATATCCTTTTTTCTTTTCAACAATCTCAACTTCAGCAAACGTTTCTTCTAGTTTTTTGAGCGCGGATGGTGCACCTTGTTTCTTTTGAATCACAATCCAAAGTTCTCCTCCTGGCACTAGATGATCGAAAGCTTTTCCTAAAATTTCATGCACGATATGCTTACCAGCACGAATTGGAGGATTGGATAGAATCGCGGCATATTGGCCATCTACCTTTTCATAGACATTGCTTTGGAAAATTCGAATATTCTCCACGTTATTGTTAGCAGCATTTTCTTTCGCAAGCTCAAGCGCCCTTTCATTTACATCTACCATGTGAACGCGGCGCCCTCGAAACTCTTTTGCTAACGACAAACCAATCGGTCCGTACCCACATCCAACATCTAATATATCCCCGTCGATATCCGGCATTTGAAATGCTTCAATTAAAAGACGAGATCCAAAGTCCACCTCGTTTTTCGAAAATACCCCACGGTCAGATAAAAAAACAAATTGCGATCCTCTTAGTGTAAATTCCCACCGCTTACGATCACTTTTACTCGAAGGGTCATTAGAAAAATAATGGTCTGCCATTTGGTCACCTCTTTTCTTTACAGTTAAAAAAAAAGCTCGCATGAGAGCGAGCTTTTTTAAAGCTTCAAAAGTTAATTACTTAACTTCTACAGCAGCGCCAACTTCTTCAAGTTTAGCTTTGATTTCTTCAGCTTCTTCTTTAGAAGCGCCTTCTTTGATTACTTTTGGAGTGTTGTCAACTAATTCTTTAGCTTCTTTTAAGCCAAGACCAGTGATTTCACGAACAACTTTGATAACTTTGATTTTTTGTGCACCAGCGTTAGCTAGTTCAACATCAAATTCAGTTTTCTCAGCAGCAGCTTCACCAGCGCCACCAACAACAGCTACAGGAGCAGCAGCAGTTACGCCGAATTCTTCCTCGATAGCTTTTACTAAGTCGTTAAGTTCTAATACAGTCATAGATTTAACTGCTTCAATGATTTGTTCTTTAGTCATTGTAAATATCCTCCCTTAAATAGGTTTGTATTGTTTTATCGATAACACGTAATTATCTTTTAAAAAATTAAGCGCCTTGCTCTTCCTTTTGTTCTGCAACTGCTTTAGTAGCAAGTGCAAGGTTACGGATTGGAGCTTGAAGAACGCTAAGAAGCATAGAAAGTAAGCCTTCACGAGATGGAAGAGTAGCGATTGCTTTAACCTCATCAAGTGTTACTAGTTTACCTTCGATTACGCCCGCTTTAATTTCTAAAGCTTCATGATCTTTAGCGAAGTCGTTTAATACTTTCGCAGGAGCAACTACATCCTCGTTACTGAACGCGATTGCGTTTGGTCCTGTTAAGAATTCATTTAACTCAGCCATTTCAACAGATTCTGCAGCACGACGAGTTAAAGAGTTTTTGTAAACTTTGAACTCAACGCCAGCCTCACGTAAGTTCTTACGTAATTCAGTTGCTTCAGATACTGTTAAACCACGGTAGTCAACAACGATTGTAGATTTACTTTCGCGAAGTTTATCAGCGATTTCAGTTACAACTTGTTGTTTCATTTCGATTGCTTTGCTCATATTATTACACCTCCTGTAGATTATATAGAAGATGTACCGAAAGTGCACTAAAAACCTCCATGCTAACTTGTAGACATGGAGGCATATAGTCACAGAAAAAAATTCCGTTTCGTATATTAACACCTAGGTAGGAAATTAAGCCAATTTGGCACCTACTGTCTACGGTACACTATTTAAATTCACAACATAAATGATTATATTAAATCTTCTTTATGAAGTCAACTTCCAATTTTTATACAAGTGTAGAAACATCTACGCGTACACCAGGTCCCATTGTAGAAGTAACTGTTACGTTCTTCATGTAAGTACCTTTTGCAGCAGCTGGTTTCGCTTTTAATAACGTGTCAGCAATTGTTTTGAAGTTTTCTACTAATTTTGCATCTTCGAAAGATACTTTACCAATTGGAACATGGATGTTACCAGCTTTATCAACGCGGTATTCAACTTTACCAGCTTTGATTTCGTTAACAGCTTTTGTTACATCGAAAGTAACTGTTCCAGTTTTAGGGTTTGGCATTAAACCTTTAGGTCCTAATACACGACCAAGTTTACCAACTTCACCCATCATGTCAGGAGTTGCTACTACTACATCAAAGTCGAACCAACCTTGTTGGATTTTGTTGATGTAATCAGCATCGCCTACGAAGTCAGCTCCAGCAGCTTCAGCTTCTTTTGCTTTTTCACCTTTAGCGAATACTAATACACGTTGTACTTTACCAGTACCGTGTGGAAGAACAACTGCACCACGAATTTGTTGGTCAGCTTTCTTAGGGTCAACACCTAAACGAAATGCAGCTTCTACAGTTGCATCAAATTTAGCTGTGTTTGTTTTCTTTACTAATTCTACTGCTTCTGTTGCAGAATAAGCAGTTGCACGTTCAACAAGCTTCGCAGCTTCTACGTACTTTTTACCTCTTTTAGCCATGTTTATTTCCTCCTTGAATGTGGTTTTAGCGGAATAACCTCCCACGTTTACGCCCTTATTCCAAGATTTTTCTTGAGGATGTGCGCCCATCCATTTATTTAAAAACGATACTCATTTACGATAATAAAGGTTGCGAATTGGACTTCCAGACCCGCAACCTTTTTTACAAAAAACAAATCGAATTAGTCTTCGATAACGATGCCCATACTGCGTGCAGTACCTTCAACCATACGCATTGCAGCTTCTACGCTAGCAGCGTTTAGGTCAGGCATTTTAGTTTCAGCGATTTCGCGTACTTTATCACGCTTAACAGTTGCCACTTTATTACGGTTTGGTTCACCAGAACCAGACTCGATACCAGCTACTTTCTTAAGAAGAACAGCAGCAGGAGGAGTTTTAGTAATGAAAGTGAATGAACGGTCTTCGAATACCGTAATTTCAACAGGAATGATAAGACCAGCTTGATCTGCTGTACGAGCGTTGAACTCTTTACAGAAGCCCATGATGTTAACACCCGCTTGTCCTAATGCTGGACCAACTGGTGGAGCTGGGTTAGCTTTACCTGCAGGAATTTGAAGTTTTACCATTTTAATTACCTTTTTAGCCACGAGACACACCTCCTTAAGTCCGTGATGTGGTCAATTGGACAATGATTTGCCCTCCCACTTCATCATTTTATCGATAACGATAAAATCTTTTCAAAAAACGCCTCCGTTACCGAAGACGTACTGACTTAAAAGATATTATCACTTTTTACAATTCATTTCAAGTTTCATTTTATAATTTTTCAATTTGATGGAAATCAAGCTCAACTGGTGTTTCACGACCAAACATGTCTACCAACACTCGTACTTTTTGTTTTTCCATATCGATTTCTTCAATTGCACCTGTATAATCCGCGAACGGTCCTTCGTTTACGCGTACCGTTTCATGAAGTTCAAAGTCGAAATCAACAACTTCATTATCCATTCCCATATGTTTCATAATGGTAACAACTTCCTCTTCTAATAGAGGAGATGGTTTCGAACCTGAACCAGAAGATCCAACAAACCCAGTTACACCTGGTGTGTTACGAACAACATACCAAGAATCATCAGTCATAATTAATTCAACTAACACATAACCTGGGAACACTTTTCTTTTTGTTAACTTTTCTTTTCCGTTTTTCATTTCTACTTCTACTTCTTCCGGAACAACAACACGGAAAATTTTATCTTGCATCCCCATTGATTCTACACGTTTCTCAAGGTTTGCTTTTACTTTATTTTCATAACCAGAATAAGTATGGACAACATACCAGCTTTTTTCCATTCATTTAGGACAAGCGTCCTTCCCTCCCTGACGTACATTTTTTTGCACAAATGAAAAAACCCGTTCATCGGGCTTTTACACAGTTCTTATAAATAACATTATATCATGGATAAGTGCTTCTTATTCAAGAATTAACCGAATTAAAGAAGAAATGCCCATATCAACCACTGCGAAAAAAATCGCAAAAAAGATAACTGTTGCAATAACAGTAGCTGTCGAACGGAGTAATTCATCTTTTTTAGGCCAACTTACTTTTTTCATCTCGCGACTTACATCACCGAAAAAGTTCGTTAAACGCATTTACGGGACCTCCAGTGCATTATTTCGATTATTTATTTTGTTTCCTTATGAACTGTATGCTTATTGCATGTTTTACAAAATTTCTTTATTTCAAGTCGCTCTACAGAGCTCATATCTTTCATTGTAGAGTAGTTACGATTTTTACACTCTTCACATGAGAGCACCACTTTTTTTCTCATTTGTTATACCAACCTTGTAACATTATGTCCCTAAAAATGTATCATACAATAAAAGGCAATGTCAATGACATGCCTTTTACTTAGATACAAAAAAAGGAAAGAAAGTACCTTTACATCATTTCGAATTTAAAGTTGTATTCTCTCTCATTTCCATATATCTTTCTAATTTCCGTTTTACACGTTGAAGAGCATTATCAATAGATTTCACATGTCTATTTAGTTGCTCAGATATTTCTTGATATGAACGGCCATCTAAGTATAAAGAAAGTACTTTCCTCTCCAAATCGCTTAATAATTCAGATATTTTTAATTCTATGTCACTATATTCTTCCTGACTAATAATCATTTCTTCAGGATCTGTTACTTTTGCTTCTGAAATAACATCTAATAGCGTACGGTCAGATTCCTCATCGTAAATCGGTTTATCCAAAGAAACATACGAATTTAAAGGAATATGTTTTTGTCTTGTTGCAGTCTTAATAGCAGTAATAATTTGACGAGTAATACATAATTCAGCAAATGCTTTAAAAGAAGATAGCTTGTCCTCTTTATAATCACGAATCGCTTTAAAAAGCCCAATCATACCTTCTTGAACGATATCCTCTCGATCGGCACCTACTAAAAAATAAGATCTCGATTTTGCGCGAACAAAGTTTTTATACTTGTGTATTAAATATTCAAGAGCATCAATATTACCTTTTCGAACTAACTCAACGATTGCCTCATCCTCTAAATCGCGAAACGTAACGTTGCTAGTACTTACGAAGCCTGTTTCCACTCTGATCCCTCCGACCGCTATTTATTTAGAAATATTATACAGTAAGCGTTTAAAGAGCGTCAATGTCTCAACGCTCTCCTCGCCTTAATTTTTCTAATTTTTCTGTAACATCCTTGCTAAATATTGTTCGCATAGCTGGTTGTTTCTCTTTGGTCGCTTTCGTTTCATGACGCACCTGTTGTTCCATCGCCTGCACTTCTAACTCCAGTTCACGCGCTGACTTTCTAAGCGCCCCCTGTCCAAAGATAACCCATTGCTCCGTATAATCAGAAGTTGCAACATAGATTTGTGTATTAATATTACGAAGTTCGCTTGCCAACTGTTCGATCTTTTCATCAGCAGTTTGATTTTTTCTAGTAAAAATAACCTCAACACGCGATTGCTTCATCTTTTTCTCAATACCTTGAACTGTATAAGCATCAAACACAATCATTACTTTTGTTCCAGTGTACCCTTGATAATCTGCCATTTTATCAATTAATGCGTCCCTCGATGCTTGTAAATCTACATCCCTCAATTTCTTCAAGTCTTTCCAAGCCCCTATGATGTTGTAGCCATCAACGATTAAAATATCATTCATTTGTTACTTACCAATCTGGTGGCGTTTACGATATACCTCATACATTAACAGACTTGCAGCTACTGAAGCATTTAAGGATGTAACTTTACCGACCATGGGTAAATGAACTAGGAAATCACACTTTTGTCCAATGATACGGCTCATGCCTTTTCCTTCACTACCAATTACTAATCCAATCGGCATATTACCATCTAGATTACGATAATCAGTCTTCCCTTTAGCATCTGTACCAGCGATCCATAGACCGCGTTCCTTTAGCTCATCGATTGTACGAGATAAATTTGTCACTCGCACAACAGGAATATACTCAATCGCTCCTGTAGAGGCCTTTGCAACTGAAGCTGTCAGTCCAACAGATCGTCGCTTTGGAATAATAATACCGTGCGCTCCAGTTGCATCTGCGGTACGCATAATAGACCCCAGATTATGTGGATCTTCAATCTCATCTAAAATTAAAAAGAATGGCTCTTCATTACGTTTAGCAGCAACTTTGAATAAATCTTCTAATTCCGCATATTGATATGCTGCTACTTGAGCAATTACTCCTTGATGATTTCCTTCAACAAGTTGGTCTAATTTTTTCTTTGGGGCATATTGCAGAAGAATTTTATTCTCTTTTGCTAATGCTACGACAATTTGAATTTGTCCTTTAGCAGCACCTTCTGCCACCCAAATCTTATTAATATCTCGTCCCGATCGCAATGCTTCAATAACGGGATTACGTCCAATAATGTATTCGCTACTCATGACAATTTGCCTCCTTCCGTTCCTTCTAACACATGAATCGCCTTATTTACAATTTCCTCTAATCTTTCACGATTGTGTAGTAAATAATGATAACCAATCACCGCTTCAAAAGCTGTGCTATGACGATATGTTTGTACGTCTGTATTTTTCGGAACAGTACCTGAATTTGCATTACGCCCTCTTCTTAATACTGCTTCTTCTTCCTCAGTTAAAAAATTCGTTTCTAATAAATGATAAACTACTTTCGCTTGCGCTTTTGCAGAAACAAAGCTCGTCCCTAATCGATGTAGCTGGTTGGGACGAACTGTTCCTTTTTGAAGGAGGTGATGGCGGATATATTGTTCATACACCGCATCACCCATGTAGGCTAACGCCAAACTGTTTAATTGCTTTGCATCAATCATACTTATCCTCTTTTCCATCTTGTACCTTGAGCGGTATCTTCTAAAATAATATTGCGTTCTTTTAAGTCATCACGGATTTTATCAGCTAATGCAAAATCACGATTTTTACGAGCTTCAATACGCTTTTGAATGAGCGCTTCAATTTCTTTATCAAGTAATTCTTCTTTCGTAAACACTAATCCTAAAATACTAAACAACATTTCAAGTTGGTTGATATACGCTTCAATAACAACTTTTGACGTATGCTCTTCTAATAAATATTGATTTGCATGGTTTGCTAAGTTATACAACTCTGTTATTGCATTTGCTGTATTAAAGTCATCATCCATTGCCGCCTCAAATGCAGATTGGAATTCCTTCATTTCAGCTAACCATTTCTCATTATGATCTGTTAAATCCGTACTGCTTTCTATACGATGCTTTAAGTTTCGATAAGTCGTTTTAATTCTTTCTAATCCATTATTTGTACTTTGTAATAGCTCTTCACTAAAGTTAATTGGATGACGATAATGTACAGATAGCATAAAGAATCGAATTAATTGCGGATCATATTGCTTAATAATATCGTGAACAAGAATAAAATTCCCTAATGATTTAGACATTTTCTCATTGTTAATATTAATATAACCATTATGCATCCAGTAGCGTGCAAATGGTTTTCCAGTTAAAGCTTCTGATTGCGCAATTTCATTTTCATGATGCGGGAATGATAAATCTTGCCCACCAGCATGAATATCAATTGAATCTCCTAAATATTTTCTTGCCATTGCAGAGCATTCAATATGCCAACCCGGGCGTCCTTTTCCCCAAGGGCTTTCCCAGAAGATTTCTCCTTCTTTCGCTGCCTTCCATAAAGCAAAATCGAGTGGGTCTTGTTTCTTTTCCCCCACTTCAATACGTGCGCCATGACGTAAATCTTCAATTGCTTGATGCGATAACTTACCGTATCCTTCAAACTCTTTTGTTCTGTAATATACATCGCCCTCAGATTCATATGCATACCCTTTATTCACAAGCTCTTGAATAAACTCAATAATGATATCCATATTTTCTGTTACTCGTGGATGAACCGTTGCATGTTTGCAACCAAGTGCCGTTACATCCTCGAAGTACGCTTCGATAAAACGCTCTGCAATTGTTGGGACATCTTCTCCAAG
Source organism: Bacillus cereus group sp. BfR-BA-01522 (assembly GCF_022662635.1). NCBI lineage: Bacteria > Bacillati > Bacillota > Bacilli > Caryophanales > Bacillaceae > Bacillus > Bacillus cereus group sp. BfR-BA-01522. The sequence goes on from NZ_JAKUDY010000018.1 coordinate 45,463, forward strand.
TTCATTTGCAGCCTTAATTAATTTATCATCGACATCAGTAAAGTTGGAAACATATTGGACATCATATCCTTTATGTTCTAAGTAACGACGCACTGTATCAAATACCATAGGCGGTCTTGCGTTCCCAATATGAATATAGTTGTATACTGTAGGTCCGCATACATACATCTTTACTTTCTTTTCTTCTAAAGGAATAAATTCTTCCTTCTGACGTGTTAATGTATTATAAATGTGAATAGTCATTGTTATCCTTCCTTTCTACTTTCAATGCAAGCTGCTTCTTTAATGCTTCTATCTCTGCTTCCATTACTTTTAATTTATCAAAAATTGGATCTGGTAAGTCTGAATGATTTAGCTCCTGCCCAATCTTCACTCCATTTTGAATAACGACGCGTCCCGGTATACCTACAACTGTAGAATGTGCAGGAACTTCTTTTAATACGACAGACCCTGCTCCAATTTTAGAGTTTTCCCCAATCGTAATAGATCCAAGTACTTTTGCCCCTGTTGAAATGAGTACATTGTCCTTGATAGTTGGATGCCTTTTTCCTTTTTCCTTTCCAGTACCCCCAAGTGTAACACCTTGATAAATCGTTACATTATCTCCAATTTCACATGTTTCCCCAATTACTACACCCATACCATGATCAATAAAAAAACGGCGACCAATTGTTGCTCCTGGGTGAATTTCAATACCAGTAAAAAAACGACTAACTTGTGAAATGAGGCGTGCAATAAAGAAAAACTTTTTTTTATAAAAAGCATGTGCAATTCGATGTGCCCAAACTGCATGCAATCCAGAATAAGTTAAAATGACTTCGAAATAACTTCTTGCCGCTGGATCCTGTTCAAAAACGACTTCAATATCTTCTCGAAGCCTCTTAAACATCAATGTCCCCTCCCCTTTACAGGTTACTTTTTTTAATGAATGATTTTTTCTCCTTTAGCCCCTCTTTACTCAAACGTATAAATTGGAAATATATACAACCCAATCCTTTACTACTCAGTGTCTTAGGAACAGCTACCGTTCCTTCGTTTTTAAAGTAAGGTAAGCCTCTTAAGCCATAAATGATGGAATAAAAAAGGCGTCTCTGTCACATTGACAGAGACGCCTTTTTAGCGCGGTTCCACTCTGTTTAGGCCAAAAAAGCCTCAAACTCATTCTTAATAACGGCTGATACCGCTTCTGCTTACTTTTCGTCTTTCGGGCGTTTTCCGAAATCATTCGTTGTTGGGCAGAAGACTCAAAGGTGCATTTCAAAAAACCGCTTATAAACCACTTCCAGCCAAAGGTGGTTCTCTCTGTAAAAAGCCTGTTTTTCTACTTCTCCTTCTCGTCGCTTTTCCTTATTCACTTTTGAGTATTCTTATTATATTTCGAAATTCGTTAAATGTTAACTAACCAATTACTTTTTGAATACGTTTTAAGACTTTCTCTTTTCCAAGAAGCGCAATCGCATTTGGAAGCTCTGGACCATGTGTTTGCCCAGTTGTTGCAACACGAATTGGCATAAATAAGTTTTTACCCTTATGTCCTGTTTCCTTTTGAACAGCTTTAATTGCTTTCTTAATTGTAGCTGGTTCTACTTCCTCTAGAGCCTCTAATTCTACTGCAAACGCACGAAGCACTTCAGGTACTTGTTCTCCTTTTAATACTTCTTTTCCTTCTTCTTCAAAGTCTACATGATCTTTGAAGAACATTTCAGAAAGCTCCACAATTTCAGCCCCATAGCTCATTTGTTCATGATATAAAGCAATTACGTCCCGAACCCAAGCTGCTTCTTGCTCACTTAAATCTTCACTTACACGACCAGCTTTCACTAAATGCGGTAAGCTTAATGCAACAACAGTATCTAAATCTTGTTTTTTCATATATTGGTTATTCATCCATTTTAATTTTTGGGAATCGAATAACGCAGGTGATTTTGATAAACGAGCTGCATCAAACATCTTAATAAACTCATCTTTTGAGAAGATTTCCTCTTCTCCTACTGGTGACCAACCTAGTAATGCAATGAAATTAAAAATTGCTTCTGGAAGATATCCAAGTGCTTCATATTGTTCAATAAATTGAATAATAGATTCATCTCGTTTACTTAATTTTTTACGACTTTCATTTACGATGAGTGTCATATGACCAAACTGAGGAGTATCCCAGCCAAATGCTTCATAAATCATCATTTGTTTTGGCGTATTCGAAATATGATCATCTCCACGAAGAACATGTGTAATTTCCATTAAATGATCATCTACCGCTACCGCAAAGTTATATGTTGGAATACCATCTTTTTTCACGATAACAAAGTCACCGAAGTCGTTAGAATGGAATGTCACATCACCTTTTACAATATCATTAAATTTGTACTCACGGTTATCTGGTACACGGAACCGAATACTTGGAACACGGCCTTCCGCCTCAAATTGCGCAATTTGTTCCTCTGTTAAATTGCGGTGATTACCTGCGTAACGAGGTGTCTCACCACGAGCGATTTGCCCTTCACGTTCTGCTTCTAATTCTTCCTCAGTCATATAGCATTTATAAGCTAAACCACGCTCTAGTAAATCTTCATATAACTCTTTATAAATATCTAAACGCTCTGTTTGACGATATGGTCCATATTTACCACCAACGTCAACACCTTCATCCCAGTCCATACCGAGCCATTTCAAATATTTTAATTGGCTTTCTTCACCGCCAGCAACGTTACGTTTCACATCAGTATCTTCAATGCGAATAATAAACTTACCATCTTGATGACGAGCAAATAAATAATTAAATAATGCCGTACGCGCATTTCCGATATGTAAGTGTCCTGTTGGACTTGGCGCATAGCGCACTCTCACTTGCTTTTCCATAATTGGTACACCTTCCATTCTTAATGTCAACACATTCTATAATTGTACACCAAAAAAATCTGATTATCCATCTTGCAAACAAAAAACCATTATTTTTTCTGTAATAATACAACCGCTTGAGAAGCAATTCCTTCTTCCCTACCTGTAAATCCCAACTTTTCTGTCGTTGTCGCTTTTACATTAATATTATCAATCGATGTTTCTAAAAGCTCACTAATACGTTTCCGCATACTTTCAATATGTGGCGCCATCTTTGGTTTCTGAGCAATAATTGTACAATCTAAATTCCCTAATTCATATCCTTGTTCACGTACAAACTCCCAAACCTTTTGTAATAACACTGCCGAATCCGCATCTTTAAAAGCCGGGTCTGTGTCTGGAAAATGTTTTCCGATATCTCCAGCAGCAATCGCTCCTAAACAAGCATCCGCAATTGTATGTAAAAGCACATCTGCATCTGAATGACCTAATAAACCTTTCTCATATGGAATCGTAATCCCTCCGATAATTAACGGTCTTCCTTCTGCAAATTCATGCACATCAAAACCTTGTCCAATTCGAAACATTCTATACATCCTCCTCAAGCTAAACTACTAAATTTTATGATTCTATCTTATATCGCTATGTGTATAAAGAAAAGCCCGGTACGAACCGAGCTTTTCAACCATACTACCGCTATCTTCTCTGAACGTGCAAAAAGCTTTCAGCAATTAATAAATCTTCTGGTGTTGTCACCTTAATATTATAATAGCTACCTTCTACTACGCCGACTTCCTTTCCGATACGCTCTACGAGACTTGCATCATCCGTACCAAGAAAACCACTTTGCTTCGCGCTTTGATGAGCCTCTAATAAAAGTGCAACAGAAAAGCCTTGCGGTGTTTGAACCGCTCTAAGTTGAGAACGTTCAACTGTCTCAAAAACTGCATCATTTACTACTTTCTTTATCGTATCCTTCACTGGTACAGCGCAAATGGAAGCACCCTTCTCTTTTGCCACAATTAATACTTCATGAATCATCTTATTCGTTACAAAAGGGCGGGCACCATCATGAACAAGAACATATTCAGTTTCTTTCACATACTGAAGTGCATGATACACACTATCTTGTCTTTCGGCTCCACCTTGAATAAACTGCACATTCTTTCGAATACCGTACTTTTGTATTAATGCCTCAAAATCAGAACGCTCTTGTTCGTTAATTGCCATAATAATTTTTTCACATGCTTCGTCTTTCTCAAAAGCACGTAATGTATGAACGATAATAGGCACTTCATTAATAAGCAAAAACAATTTGTTTTTACCAGCGCCCATTCGTTTCCCTTGACCTGCTGCTGGAATAATTAATGTATACATATTACGAATCCTCTGCTTATAATGCTTTTTCTAATAATTTACGCTTTGCAAAAATCATACGACCAGCCGATGTTTGCAGTACACTTGTAACAAGTACTTCTAATTGGGAGCCAACGTACTCCTTGCCGTCTTCTACTACAATCATGGTGCCATCATCTAAATATGCAACACCTTGATTTTGCTCTTTTCCATCTTTCACAACATAAACATTTAACTCTTCTCCAGGGAGAACAACCGGTTTAATTGCATTTGCTAAATCATTAATATTTAAAACCGTTACCCCCTGTAATTCAGAAACCTTATTTAAATTGAAGTCATTCGTTACAACCGTTCCACCAGTTAACTTCGCCAATTTCACAAGTTTGCTATCTACCTCTTGAATATCTTCAAAATCACCCTCGTAAATCTCTACTGGAATCGGCATTTCTTTTTGAATACGATTTAAAATATCTAGCCCTCTGCGGCCTCGATTACGCTTTAATGCGTCAGAAGAATCAGCAATATGTTGTAACTCTTCTAATACAAACTGTGGGATTACAATTGTTCCCTCTAAAAATTTTGTTTGACAAATATCCGCAATACGTCCATCAATAATTACACTCGTATCAAGAATTTTCCAGTTCAGAGAAGATTCCTCTCCCCCTACTTCGTTCTCTTCATTTTCGCTATTCGTATTTTTCTTCTTACCGCTACGCTGTGGCAATGTAAATAACCCTAGCAACTCATTTCGTTTTTTGAACCCTACCTGGAAGCCTAAATAACCAAGTAAAAGAGTAAAGAAAACCTGTAACACGGTACTGATGACTTGAATTGTAATTTCACGAATTGGGATTAAAATTAAATATGCAACGATAAGACCAGAGATTAAACCTAGCGTACCAAATAAAACATCTGTCACAGGCGCCTTTACAAGCGCTTCTTCAATATGTTTAATAAGCTGAACAATATAATCTACAAGCCAAAATGTTGTTAAAAATAAAATGATTGCACCAATAATTGCACGAACATATGAACCTTCAAGTAAAGGAACTGCACCAATCTCTAACACATTCATTACTTTTGGGATTAAAAAAATCCCTAAAGCTCCCCCGATTACTAAAAAGAAGAGCTGTACGATCCGTTTCAACATTCAACCACCTCCTACTCATTATTAACCATTGTTTTGTGAATCAAAACGCCGAATGTAAAAGCGGACGTGCTTTTTTCATAAATCGTTTTATTTACCAATATATCATATCATATATTAAAAATGTTCTCGCCTTGTTATATTGTATATTCAATGTAATATTCTTAGTTGTGTCTACTCATATAAAGATGTTCTTGGATTCGTTTTAAACCTTCTCGTATTTTTTTCGCTCGAACTTCCCCAATTCCTTCCACATCATCGAGTTCATCAATCGATGCTCGACAGACACCTTGCAATGTTTTAAAACGATTGATCAAATTTTCAATAATGAGAGGTGGCACTCTCGATATTTTACTTGTAATGCGATATCCCCTTGGTGTGACACTTTCCTCCAAGCTTGTTTGTCCTGGGTAACCGAGCAATTTGACTAAGTCACTATCTTCTAAAAGCTGTGCATTTGCAAGATCTTGTAGTTTTTTCAATATTTGATAATGATCTTGCGTTTTTTCTTGATAGTAATCTTTTATTAATAAAGCGGCCTCCGCCTCTAAATCCGCCAGTAACTCCGTTAATTGTAAACGAATGAGCCTGCCTTCTGTTCCTAATTCATGAATATAGCTCAAAATCTCATTCTTAATACGAAGTACCATCTCAACACTATGTAAAACGTGAACTACCTCAGATAACGTAACAACCTCTTCAAATTCTAGAATACCCAAATTCGTAATACCGTCATTCCAGACTGCTTTATATTTTTCTAAAGTTTGAATCGCTTGATTCGCCTTAGTTAAAATAACACCTATATCTTTTAATGTATAACGTAAATTCCCTTGATATAACGTAATTACATTACGTCTTTGTGAAATCGCTATAACAAGACTACCTGTTTGTTTTGCTACACGCTCCGCCGTACGGTGACGCATTCCTGTTTCAATAGAGTCAATAGCTGATTCAGGAACTAATTGAGCATTTGCAATTAAGATTTTGCTTCCTGTTTCATTTAAAATGAGTGCACCGTCCATTTTTGCTAATTCGTATAAACTAGCAGGAGAAAATCCACAATTAATATGGAACCCTCCATCCACAATACTTTTTATTTGTTCATTGTACCCAAGAACAATTAATCCACCAGTCTGTGCACGAAGTACATTATCTATCCCTTCACGTAGCGGTGTACCTGGTGCAACAAGCTGTAAAATATTAAGCATACTTTTCACACGTTGCTTGTTTTCTTCCATAGCCTAGCCTCCTAATGTCAATCGCAGCGCCTCGCCTAAATTGGAAACACCAACCACTTCAATCCCCTCAGGAATTGTCCATCCACCTAAATTTTTCCGCGGGATAATTGCACGTTGAAATCCTAATTTAGCAGCTTCTTGTACACGTTGTTCAATTCTTGATACTCTTCTTATTTCTCCAGTTAATCCTACTTCTCCTATTACCGCATCAGTCGGTGCCGTAGATTTATCTCGAAAACTTGAAGCAATGCTTATTGCAACCGCTAAGTCAATCGCTGGTTCATCTAACTTCAAACCTCCAGCCACTTTCAAATACGCATCTTGATTTTGCAACAATAATCCGGCTCTCTTTTCCAACACTGCCATAATAAGAGATACACGATTATGATCAATTCCTGTGGCCATTCTTCGAGGATTTCCAAAACTAGTAGGAGAGATTAATGCTTGTATTTCTACTAAAACAGGTCTTGTTCCTTCCATTGAGGCAACAACTGTAGACCCTGCAACTCCGACCGGTCTTTCTTCTAGGAAAATTTCAGAAGGATTCAATACTTCTGCAAGACCCAGCTCTTTCATTTCAAAAATACCCATTTCATTTGTAGAACCAAATCGGTTTTTTACTGCTCGCAAAATACGATATGTATGATGACGATCTCCTTCAAAATAAAGAACCGCATCTACCATATGTTCTAGCATACGTGGCCCTGCAATCGCACCTTCTTTTGTCACATGCCCAACAATAAAAATGGGGATTCCTTTCGTTTTCGCAAGTTTCATCAGTTCCGCCGTACATTCACGTACTTGTGCCACACTTCCAGGTGCTGAAGTAACTTCCGGTAGATAAATGGTTTGAATAGAATCAATTACAACAAAAGAGGGATTCATTTCTTCAATATGAGTTGCAATGCGCTGTAAATCTGTTTCTGAAACAACGAACAGATTCCGGCCATTTACATGTAAACGATCTGCACGAAGCTTGATTTGTTTTGCGGATTCTTCTCCTGATATATACAGAACATCATAAGCAGAATTTGCTAATTGTGATGATATTTGCAACAGTAAAGTCGATTTCCCAATTCCAGGATCTCCTCCGATAAGAACAAGGGAACCATCAACAATACCTCCACCTAATACACGATTAAATTCTTGAAATTGTGTCTCAATACGCGCTTCTGATTTTGTTTCTACTTCTATAAGCCTTCTTGGTTTTGTTACCTCTGTTTGAATCGCATTTGCATAATTAAGGCGTCTAGATGATACAACTTGTTCTATCTCTTCAACAAGTGTATTCCATTGTCCACAACCAGGGCATCTTCCCATATATTTCGGTGATTGATAACCGCATTCTTGACATATGAATTTCGTTTTCTTCTTAGCCATATTCTTCTATACTTCACTTCACTTTCATAAACATATAGCTCGTATAAGAAAGAGGGCTATCGAATAGCCCCCCTTGTTTTTCTATACTTATTTTACCTTTTCTGCACTGCGAATGACAAATGATTCTCTCTCTTTATCAAAGATAACTTTTTGTCCTTTCTCAATGACTCCTTTTAGAAGTTCTTCTGATAATCGATCTTCCACATGTTTCTGAATTGCTCTGCGAAGTGGACGAGCACCATACTCGCGATCGAACCCTTTATCAGCAATCGCTTCAATTGCAGCGTCCGTTAACTCTAAATAAATCTCTTGTTCTTCTAATCGTTTTACTAGTTGATTTACCATTAGTGTCACAATTTCTTGAATATGTTTTTTCTCAAGCATATGGAACACAATGATTTCATCGATACGGTTCAAGAATTCTGGACGGAATGCTTTTTTCAATTCGTCCATTACTTTTCCTTTCATATCTGCATAGTCACGGCTCTCATCTTGCACGTTAAATCCAAGATGTTTATTGCGTTTTAATGCCTCAGCACCAACGTTAGAAGTCATAATCACAATTGTATTACGGAAATCAACTGTGCGACCTTTAGAGTCTGTCAAACGGCCGTCTTCTAATACTTGTAATAAAATATTAAATACATCTGGATGTGCTTTTTCTACTTCATCTAATAGAACAACAGAATACGGTTTACGACGAACCTTCTCTGTTAATTGACCGCCCTCTTCATATCCTACATATCCTGGAGGAGAACCAACTAAACGAGATGTAGAATGTTTCTCCATATATTCCGACATGTCGATGCGGATCATAGCATCCTCATCACCGAACATAGATTCCGCTAATGCTCGTGCTAATTCTGTTTTCCCAACACCAGTTGGTCCTAAGAAAATAAAGGAACCAATTGGACGTTTTGGATCTTTTAAGCCAGCTCTTGCACGACGTACCGCCTTCGCTACAGCTACAACAGCTTCATCTTGACCGATTACACGATCATGTAAAATGGATTCTAAGTTTAACAATTTATCCGTTTCTGTTTGTGCAAGCTTAGAAACTGGAATACGCGTCCATGTAGAAACAACGTTTGCAATATCCTCTACTGTCACTTCAGAGTTTTCTTTTCCTTGCTGTTCTTTCCACTGACGTTTTGTATCCTCTAATTTTTCACGTAAACGTTGCTCCATATCTCGTAATGAAGCAGCTTTTTCGAATTCTTGACTCTGCACAGCTGCATCTTTTTCTTTACGAATTTCCTCAAGTTTCACTTCTAATTCTTTTAAGTTTGGTGGCGTTGTATAAGAACGTAAACGTACTTTAGAAGCCGCCTCATCAATTAAATCGATTGCTTTATCCGGTAAGAAGCGATCTGTAATATAGCGATCTGAAAGCTTTACCGCTGCCTCGATTGCATCATCTGTAATAGATACACGGTGATGCGCTTCATATCGATCACGCAACCCTTTCAAAATTTGAATAGATTCTTCCAAGCTTGGTTCATCCACTTGAATTGGTTGGAAGCGCCGCTCTAACGCTGCGTCTTTTTCAATATATTTTCGATACTCATCTAAAGTTGTCGCACCAATACATTGTAGTTCGCCACGCGCTAGCGAAGGTTTTAAAATATTCGATGCATCAATTGCCCCTTCTGCACCGCCTGCACCAATTAATGTATGAAGTTCGTCAATAAATAAAATAATGTTACCTGCCTGACGAATCTCATCCATTACTTTTTTTAAACGATCCTCAAACTCACCACGATATTTTGTACCAGCTACAACTGTTCCCATATCTAATGTCATAACACGTTTATCTCGTAATGTTTCCGGAACTTCGTTATTTACAATTTGTTGCGCTAAGCCTTCTGCGATTGCAGTCTTACCTACACCTGGCTCCCCAATTAGCACCGGGTTATTTTTTGTTCTACGGCTTAACACCTCAATAACCCGTTGAATTTCCTTACTGCGCCCAATAACAGGATCTAATCTACTTTCACGTGCAATTACTGTTAAATCACGTGCTAAGCTATCCAAAGTTGGTGTATTGGCATTTGTCGATGAAGCACCTTGATGACCTGAAGCTGCTTCATTGCTTCCAAGAAGTTGTAACACTTGTTGTCTCGCCTTATTTAAACTTACACCTAAGTTATTTAAAACACGCGCTGCAACGCCTTCTCCTTCACGAATTAATCCTAGTAAGATATGCTCCGTTCCAACATAAGAATGACCTAATTTACGTGCTTCATCCATGGATAATTCAATGACCTTTTTCGCACGCGGAGTATAATGAACAGTCTGAGATACTTCTGTACCACGACCAATTAATGCCTCTACTTCTTTTTGTATCTTCTCTGGGCTTAAGCCAAGAGCAATTAATGCTTTCGCTGCAATACCTTCACCTTCACGTACTAGCCCAAGTAAAATATGCTCTGTTCCAATATTATTATGACCAATACGGATTGCTTCCTCTTGAGATAAAGCTAATACTTTCTGCGCTCGTTCTGTAAATCTTCCAAACATCATAGAAATCGCCTCCTACTATGCTTCATTTTCTTCAATGCGTAATCTTTCACGGATTAAAGCTGCCCTTCGATAATCTCTTTCTTCTGGTCCCAGTTGTCCACCTGCATATTGCTGGAGAATACCTGGTTGGGTAAGCACCATTAGCTCCGTCAAAATATTTCTTGATACATCTTTTATATAACCTAAATCAATGCCAAGTCTTACATCAGATAAACAAGTAGCAGCTTCTGCAGATTGGATTAAGCGACTATGAGCGAGTATACCGTAAGAACGATACACTTTATCCTCAAGCTCAATACTTGAATTTTTCACAATTAATTCTCGCGCTGCCTTTTCCTGTTGAATTAATTGATGAATCACACTTGTTAAATCTGCAATAATATCTTCCTCAGATTTCCCTAGCGTCATCTGATTGGAAACTTGAAATATATTCCCTAAGGCTTCGCTACCTTCCCCATATATTCCTCTTACAACTAAACCTAATTGCTGAATTGCCTGTATAATACGATTGATTCGTTTTGTTAAAACAAGTGCAGGTAAATGGATCATGACTGAAGCCCTTAATCCAGTTCCTACATTTGTAGGGCAACTTGTAACATAACCAAGTTCTTCATCAAATGCATATTCAACCACTTCTTCAAATGCATTATCTATTTTGTTTGCACTTTGAAGCGCCTCGGATAATTGCAATCCTGGGAATAAGCATTGAATGCGCACATGATCTTCTTCATTTAGCATGACACTTATATGCTCACTCTCAGATAATATACAAGCTCCAAATTCTGTCTCGGCAAGATTTGGACTAATTAAATGCTTTTCTACTAAGACTCTCCGCTGAAGGGGAGTTAATTCGTTCATTTTTAATAACTCAAAGCTGCCAAAATCTCTCATCGTTTTATTCACTAACTTTTGCTGAAATAACTCTGTAATCTGATTAGCTTCTTCAGCTGTTTGCATAATTGGAAAATGATAATTTTTTAAATTACGAGCTAAACGAATACGAGTGCTTAAAACGATGTCAGAATCTGGTCCATCTCCCTTCATCCAAGGGCTTATTGCTTCATTCATAATACGATCGAGTGACATAGAACTACTCCCCCTCTCTATGTTCACTTATTTGTTTTTCGAGATTTCGAATTTGATCACGAATTTGTGCGGCCTGTTCAAACTCTTCTCTTTGTACATGCTGCTTTAAAGTTAGTTTTAGTTCATCTAATTCTTTTTTCAAGTGGATATTTCCTCCTATACGCTTTGGAACTTTTCCACTATGATTTGTATGGCCACCATGCAATCGTTTTAACATAGGTTTTATTTGATCTTTAAATGTCTCATAACAAGAAGAACATCCAAGACGTCCAACTTTTGCAAATTGCTCATATGTCATTTTACACTCTGGACATCTCAATACTTTTGTACTTGAAAAAGTATTTTCCTTTTGTCCAAATGTTGCTGGCCCACCATTCAATAACCCTGCTAACAAGTCTTGAAAGGAAAAACTGGGTTGTGATGATTGAAAGAAAGACGTATAGCCACTTTGTCCTGCACATTGCTCACAAAGATGAACTTCCGTCTTTTCCCCATTTACTACTTTTGTATAATGCAAGGTTGCTGGTCTCATATTACAGTTTTGACAAGTCATCTTTATCCCCACCTTTACAACAGGAAAAACCAAAGCCCATAATACTATTTATATTATGGGATTCCTTTTTCACTTAGTCGATTCTGGCAAATTATATGTTGTTTATAAAACCGAACTATCTTACTTCCAAAAACATTTCCTAACAAAAGTCATATTTATTTATATTTCAGTGTCTTTAACATTGCGCATAATATCCGTGCTCGAAGTTGATCTCGAGACGGTGCATCCATTAATAATACAGAGCGATCCAATACACTTAACATCAATTTTGCTTCTCTTTTTGTTATAATACCTTCTTCTATTAAGCGTATAATCATACCTTCTGCATTACTTTGTGCAATACTATGCTCAATCATATGAAGCATTTGATCGATAATGTCTATATCATCATGCAGTTTGACTTTGATAATACGAATGTAACCGCCACCGCCCCTTTTGCTTTCCACTATAAATCCTCTTTCCAATGTGAAGCGGGTATTAATGACATAATTGATTTGAGATGGAACACAATCAAAGCGATCTGCGATCTCACTTCTCTTAATTTCAATTACATTGTTATTGCTTAAGTCAATAACTTGCTTTAGATATTGCTCAATGATATCAGATATATTTCTCATTTATCCGCCACCTTTATTGACTTTGACTATCTTTGACTTTAATTATATACGTATTAAAAAAATTTGCAACTCTTTTGCTCTTTTACTATCTTATCCATAATCTTCATTGCTTAATCATGTTTGAAACGTTTATAAAAACAAAAAAACACGAATCGATTGATTCGTGTTTAAATTGCTTGGCGACGTCCTACTCTCACAGGGGCAAGGCCCCAACTACCATCGGCGCTAGAGAGCTTAACTTCCGTGTTCGGTATGGGAACGGGTGTGACCTCTCTGCCATCAT
>NZ_JAKUDY010000019.1:0-57735 GCF_022662635.1 Bacillus cereus group sp. BfR-BA-01522
TTTATTTTCTCAATCTAACAAAATATTAACTTTTTTATTATATCTTATTTCTATACTAAGACGAAAAAAGCACTTGTTGCCTTTCAGAGACAATCAAGCGCTTTAAGTTCATCTATTTTTAAGTAGCGTAAATTTGTAAGTTTTATAGTAACAATATGACACCTTTTATATGTCGTAATAACTACTATGTTAAAACTTACGAGTTTGTACGAGTTCGTTAATTTAATGTCATTTCATGTCTTCATATTCATCACCCAGTAAAATGCCATCTCGCCTAAGCTCGTACTTCTTTTCCTATTCTATCATTGCACATAATACTCTATGATGGTACAACCATCATAGAGTATATATTTTCAAACACCATATATTTTTCTATTTACTTCACATATACTTGTTTTTCATAGGTTATAGTTAAAGCTTATATCCGTAAAAATATTTTTGTCCCTTTTCCCAATTTTCACTTGAAAGTTCGTTTATATAGTCAATAAGATCTTTATAATTACTTGCACTAATAATAGTGTTGTAATCCGCAGGTACTCTTTTACCAGTCCAAATTGATAATAAAGATGGTATTAATTCCATTTTTAATTGCTCCTCATTATTCGCAGCAATCATAACCCGCTGAATCAATTTTTTAGCTAAGTCTCCAGGAAAAGCTAAATTCTGTTGAAAATAATAACTATTTGTATCCTTTTCCTGACAATACTTAAAATAAAAATTTCCAATTTCATCTATAGTTGCATCTTCACCAATATGCTCTTCAAAATTAATAAAAGAATCAATAGAGTCTCTTATAATAGTAGCTGTATCACTGAATTCCTCCCACTCTTCAAGTAAAGCCAATAAATATGGAATTACCTCAAGAGAAAGTGAGGTTGTGGCTGCTGATGCAAAAGTGTCTACTGTTTCTTCAGTTACCTCACTAAGAAAACGGAGATTATTTGAATTTCTTAAGTCTTCATGTGTTGCGACAGTTAAAAATACTCTAATACATAAATTCAGAACCGCTTCATCTTTAGTCTGATTCATTAATTGAACTAATAGTGGTTTTTGAGTAAAATCCCCCGTTTTAAATAATTCTATTAAGTTAAATAAAACTTCCGTTTCTGTTACAGATTTTAAAATTTTTTCTTTTATTTCCGATTTAGCTAAAATTGTTTTTTCTCCAAACCATATACTATTCATAAGATTTCTCGTTTCTCCCATAAATGCACCTACTTTCATTAAACTATCTCTTTCCATTTTCTCGTTGCCATTTCAGAACTTTATTTTGAAAAACAGTAACCTCAGTATGTTGTGGATTATTACCAAATACAATAATCCCCTTTTCATTCTCATGTATTTTTAGTATCTTAGCATTTTCTTTACCATAACCCATTTCATGATAAAAATCCAAATTCAAATCATCAATTTGTTCTCGACGAATAGTTGATTCTCCTGTATTCTTTATATTTGAACTTACATTCTCTCCCCCAAAAGATAAACCTTGTACATGGTGACCTTTTTCAAGTTCCCCTCTTCTAACCAACGCTTGATAGTCTGCCCTTGCTTCCTTTAGTTCTTTACCCTTTACTATTGTAGATTCATCAGGGTTAGGATACCAATCAGGGTTAGTTTCGTGTAATTTTTTTGCCTCATCATAATAAGGTCCATAAACATCCTTACTTGAAGAATTATTACCCGTACCCTTAACTCCCGAACCACCATTCCCCTTCGCAAGTTGATAAGCATCCTCTTTAGCGGTTGCTCGCACTCTTGCAAAGTTTTTTGCTATTTCTCCAACAGTTGCATGTTCTATATGAGGAATTTTTATTCCCATTCCAGTGTCTGCTGACCTGATTGCTACGGGAATTTTTGTTTTTTTCATGTATGTAATGCATTCTTTAACGTCTCATTACCCTTTAACGATTACACCACATTTTTCCACATGTAATTTGAGTACCTGTAACGTTTCCCCGTTTTTTGCGAATAACATGTGCATAACGTCCATCCGTTAAAACGTACTTTACGATGACTTCAAAACATAATACAACCTTTTATTTCCCCTCTACTATCGTCATACCCTATTCCCAGCCATTACAATCTATAAAACAACAATAAAAATTTAACACTTAATGCACTGATAAAATTATAATGCTCTTTTAAATTTCTACGCTAAAACGCAAAAAGCACTTGTTGCCTTTAATTGACAATCAAGTGCTTTCAGTTCATATGTTTTTAAGTTGCGTAAATTTGTAAGTTTTGTAGTAACAGTATGACACCTTTTGTACATCATGACAAATACTATATTAAAACTTACGAGTTTGTACGAGTTCGTTAGTTTAATATACATTCCATGTGTTTATATTCATCACCCATTAAAATATCATCTCGCCTAAGCTCGTACTTTATTTTCTATTCTATCATTGTACGTAATACTCCATGATGGTACAACCATCATGAAGTACGTACTTTCTAACAGCCTATGCTTTTTTTCACTGCAAATATACTTTATTTTTTACTCATCTACATATATGCTTGTTATCTTTAACCATGCACCACAACTTTTGACATTCTCATGTGTAAAGTCACTGTAATTCATTTCGTATATTTGCTTAACCTCTTAAATTATTAATTACAATATACAAAAGTTAATAATTAAGGATTCTTCAATCCATTAATAAAATCCTTAAAGCTATTAGCTATTTTATACGTATTTTCTTCTTCACTAGAATGTGGAAAATAAAAAGAGTGATCCCAATAATATACACCATGGTTTTCAGTATCTGTAATAAGTACAATTAACCCTGAACTCGGATCATCTCCTATTATTAAACTGTTCGGTAACATATCTTCTTCAAACTCTTCATAGCATTCACTTAAATCAAAAGTTTTTTTTACACCTATACCATACAAAACATCTAAAGGGATTTCCTGATTTAATTCTTTAACAAAAAATTTACTATACCTAACTTTCGAAGTCCCTCCGTTATATTCACTTAAAAAATTTTTATAATCTTCCGGAAGTAAAAATCCTAAAAACTCTTCTAATTCTTTAATTGATTCTTCAGTTGCTTTACCAAAAGCATTTAAATTCATTTATTTCACTCCTATTTAATCTTTTAACTTCTTAGCTAATGACATTCCACCCATATGTCGAAATCTTCTGTGCATCTCTTTACTAACTTCTTGCATTGTTGTTAAATCTTGATGATGGTGCCATGTGTTTTCATCTAATTTTGGTCCATTTGGAGCTAATTCATCAGCCTTAGCAAAATCAATGTCATATCTATTAAATTCACCTATCGGAACTTCTTGTCTTACCAACCCAGCAGATTTAAAGTCGGGAAAACCTCCAGGATAAGAAACTCGATTTGGAGGAATCTCCCAATCAATATAAGTCCATATTCCTTCCTCACTAATTTCGATTTTCCCACCTTTTTTCTGCCATTTTTCAGGATCCCTAGAATATAAGGGTTTAGTAGATAATTGTTCCTCTGTAAACTTTACTATTTCTGGATTTTTACCCGTACCCTATGTTGTAATCTTAAACCCTCACAATAAAAAAGCAAACCATGTAAACCTTATTAAACTACTTCTTTTTCTTCCACTATCGGCAATTCATATGCTGTTTTATATTTCATCATTCCATATATAATGTTTACAAGCCTTCTCATAATACACACAAGTGCTTGTCCTTTTGTTTTACCTTCTTTAAGCATGAAACACTGGGTTTCGTGGCATCTTACTTCCTTTTGCTACTTGCACTTGTTGTACAGCTAAATTATAAAATAAAGCGTGTAGCGCCCTGTTTCCTTGTTTGCTTTTGTGTGTCTTACCTTTCCCACCAGAACCAAAGTAAACAGGCGCAATCCCCACAAATCGTGCTAATTTATTGGCATTTGGAAATCGTCTTACATCTCCAATTTCAGCTATTAATGCTGATGCCGTCACAAGTTCTATTCCCGGCATCGTTTCTAATTGATAATCTAGTAGTTTTACTAGCTGTTTTAATTCTCTTTCGATGTATTTCATCTCCTTCTTTTTAAACTCAATCTCCCGTACAATACTTCTTACTAAAAAGTTTCGCATTTCTTGATACTCTTTCATTGTTTGTCCATCTTCTTTTACAAGTTTTAATATGTCACTTGCTTTCTTTACTGAACATGTATTGTTGCTAACATCTAATAAAAAAGCTGTTAATCGCTTTATATTCGTCCCCTCTAAACAAGAGGGTGACGGATATTGCTGCCAAAACGCTAATGCTGTTTTTCCATCTAACTCTGAGAAAAACTTTTTATAACTTGGATAATGGTGATTTAATTGAATATGTAATTGGTTCTTTAATGCACTTTGTGCTTTTACTAATGCATTCCTTCTTGAAACCAATTGTTGTATCGACCAAAATAAATCGTTTGGCTTTGCATCTGGCAATTGATTAAATTTGTTTACCAATATGCGTGCCACACATTCCGCATCCCAACTATCATTTTTTTGTATCATCACTTGGCTCTTTCGTTCTAAAAATGATAAAGCTGGATTTACTTCTTTCACTACTCGTTCATGGTCTACTAAATATTTCGCTAATGCTCTTCCGTAACCACCAACATCTTCTAAACCAAATACAACTGATAAACCATCACTCACATATGTCTCTACTTCTAATAAAAATTTCGAAAATGCAGATGGTTTATTATCAAACTGTATTTCTCCTAATTTCTCTTGCCAACAATTAATCATAACAGCCGTATGATGCTCCTTATGTAAATCTACTCCTACATACAAATAGTTCTGTCTATTATGCATAACTCATCCCTCTATTCAATAATTTAATCATATATAAAAATGTCGGCAACCTTAGTTCGAGCGTTCATCTTCCGATGCGCATAGGTACGCAAGCCTATCCATTTTCATAATTTCATAAGTACATATAGTAATATGAGCTAATTTTTTAAGTGAGTTTATAAAATAATTGCTGAATGTTTCCCATTTGTCTGTATTTGACCATATGTGTATATCCCTCGATAAAAGCTCTCCCGGTCTAACATGCGTTTCACTTGTACTTTCGTAAACCGTTTCCCTTTCTCTGTGCGATAGCCTTCTGCATTCAGTCGTTCTGCCAATTGAGTCAGCGACCACTGCCTAAAAAAGTGTCGTAACTCAAATAGTCTACGTACAACCACTGCTTTTTCTGCATCTACTTCTAACACTTTTTGTCCTTTCTTGACTGTGTAACCAAACATCACACCGCCCCCCCGCATATCCACCTTGTTCCGCTTTCTTCTTTCTGCCTCTACTCAGCTTCAATGCAATCTCGAGACGTTGATATTGATCTAGTAGTTCTAACATGCCATTTACTAAAAAGTCATTTGGGTCATGCGTGTATATACTATAATTGGGTTCTTCAATCGCTTTCACATCAACCTTATGTTTCTTTAGTTCTCGTTGTATTAATACTTTTGCCATATCAGAGCGCCATAACCGAGATGTATTTAGTACAATCACGCGCCTCACTTGTTGATATGCCATATCTGACAATAGTTCTTGTAAGCCTTCACGTTCAACTGTTAATCCATTTTCATCAACAGTTGCGCCACTTAGTCCTCTATCTTCATATATATGAAGCAATTGTAAGTTATTTTCCATACAGTAACGTTCGATTTCTTCTACTTGATACGTTAAGCTATAACCTTCACGTACTTGTCCTTCTGTTGAAACTCGTACATAACCAACTACTTTCTCTTCCATATTGAGTCCTCTCCCGTTACAGCAATTACAATCCCTGTAACGTTTACCCGTTTTTTGCGGATAACGTGTGCATAACGTTCATCCGTTAAAACGTACTTTACGATGACTTCAAAACATAATACAACCCTTTATTTTTCCCTCTACTATCGTCGTACACTGTACATAGCCATTACAATCTATAAAACAACAATAAAAATTTAACACTTAATATACTTATAAAATTATAGTGCTCTTTTACATTTCTACGCTAAAACGCAAAAAGCACTCGTTGCCTTTAGTCGACAATCAAGTGCTTTCAGTTCATATGTTTTGAAGTTGCGTAAATTTGTAAGTTTTGTAGTAACAGTATGACACCTTTTGTACATCATGACAAATACTATATTAAAACTTACGAGTTTGTACGAGTTCGTTAGTTTAATATATATTCCATGTGATTATATTCATCGCCTAGTAAAATGTCATATCGCCTAAGCTCGTACTTCGTTTTCTATTCTATCATTGCACACAGTACTCCATGATGGTACAACCATCATGGAGTACATACTTTCTAACAGCCTATTCTTTTTCTTTTCACTGAAAATATACTTATACATGTCTATTTTCAACAGCATAATTTTATTATTTTATTCAATATATAGAATCCCATCAAGTTATAGTATATATTAATCATATCCTATTATACGTTCTATTATTGTTTACTATACACACTAATTAACTCACTCTTAAAATCATCATACATTAAAAATGCTTCTTTTAATATATCTTCTAATTCTTCATAGCTTCGATAAACTGGCTTTTTAATCCTTTCTCTTGGGTTAATTAATAACCTTGAGTAAACACTCCAAGGACTTCCCAGTCTCACCTCATCATTATGATATACCACCCAAATAAACTCTGTCATTCCATATTCTAAAATTATATTAAACCATATCATATAATTTGGAGAATTATCTATAACCCCTACTTTAAAAAACTTCTCCTTCTTATCAAAAGTTGAAACATATCCTAATCTTTTAAATATTTCATTTACTTTTTCTATATCATAATCCTCTAACCTATCATTTAAATCATTAGGATTACCTCTAAAGTTTTCAGATAATTTTTTATACCTATCTACAAATCTAATTTTTTCCAATACCACTTTGATTTCAGGCTTCATCTCAAAACTCATTCTCTATTCCCCCATAAACCTTAATTCTATTCTATATTCTTTTGCTATTTCTTTGTACTTTTCAATATCAGTAATATTTTTATTTGTAGCTGGAATTTCTAATATTTGTTTTCCTTCCAATGGCTTACCATCTAACTCAGGATAAGCATTTGAACGTATTTTTGTACCTGCAGAATATTTCTTATTCATTTCTTTTAAATATTCTCTATAAGTTTTTTCATCAATCATATCTAAATCTGTTGCTTTCCTTGAGATTATTTCTTTAGCAAAAGGATCATATGAATCTAATCTTTTTCCATTTTCCAAGTGTATTTCATGATAATCATAAATATCCCTGTTTCTTACAGTCTTATTAAACTTATTTCCCCTTGCCATAGGAGAATCATTTAACCAATAATCTCTTGCTTCTTTCCATTCTATCCTATCCCTCGTAGTTTTACCTTCTTTTGCTTTACGTGCAAGATATTTTCCATAATCAGATTCTAAATTTGAATCTATAAATCTCCCATTAGAAGCTAGAAGATTTTTACCCGTACCCTATGTTGTAATCTTAAACTCTCACAATAAAAAAGCAAACCATATAAAACCTTATTAACTACTTTCTTCTCTTGTACTACCGGCAACTCATAAGCTATTTTATATTTCATCATGCCATATACAATGTTCACAAACCTTCTCATAATACACACCAAAACCTGTCCTTTTGTTTTTCCTTCTTTAAGTTTCTTTTGATAATAAGCATGAAACACTGGATTTCGTGGTATCTTACTTCCTTTCGCTACTTGCACTTGCTGTACAGCTAAATTATAAAATAAAGCGTGTAGCACCCTGTTTCCTTGTTTACTTTTATGTGTCTTACCTTTCCCACCAAAACCAAAGTAAACAGGCGCAATCCCCGGAAATCGTCTTACATCTCCTATCTCAGCTATTAATGCTGATACAGTCACAAGTTCTATTCCCGACATCGTGTCTAGTTGATAATCTAATATATTCATTAACTGTTTTATTTCTCTCTCAATGTATTTCATTTCTTGCTTTTTAAATAAAATGTCCCTCACAATACTTCTTACTAAAAAATCTCGTGTTTCCTGATACTCTTTCATTGTTTGTCCATCTCCTTTTACAAGTTTTAATATGTCGCTTGCTTTCTTTACTGAACATGTATTGTTGCTAACATCTAATAAAAAAAGCTGTTAATTGCTTTATATTCGCCCCCTCTAAACAAGAGGGTGACGGATATTACTGCCTATTATGCATAACTCATTCCTCTATTCAATAATTTAGCCATATATAAAAATGTCGGCAACCTTAGTTCGAGCGTTCATCTTCCGATGCGCATAGGTACGCAAGCCTATCCATTTTCATAATTTCATAAGTACATATAGTAAAATGAGCTGATTTTTTAAGTGAATTTATAAAATAATTGCTGGATGTTTCCCAATTGTTTATATTTGCCCGTATGTATATATCCCTCGATAAAAACTCTCTCGGTCTAACATGCGTTTCACTTGTACTTTCGTAAATTGTTTTCCTTTCTCTGTACGATAACCTTCCCTATTCAGTCGTTCTGCCAATTGAGTTAGCGACCAATGTTAAAAAAAGTGTCGTAATTCAAATAGTCTACGTACAACTATCGCTTTCTCCGCATCTACCTCTAACACTTTTTGTCCTTTCTTTACTCTATAACCAAACATCACACCGCCCCCGCATACTCACCTTGTTCTGCTTTTTTCTTTCTGCCTCTACTTAGCTTTAATGCTATTTCAAGTCTTTGATATTGGTCTAATAGTTCTAACATGCCATTCACCAAAAAGTCATTTGAATCATGTGTGTAAATACTATAGCTTGATTGTTCAATTGCCTTCACATCTACTTCATGTTTCTTTAGTTCTCGTTGTATCAATACTTTCGCCATATCAGAGCGCCACAATCGTGATGTATTCAACACAACAACATAGCTTACTTGTTTATACGCCATATCGGACAATAGCTCTTGTAGTCCATCACGTTCAACTGTTAATCCATCTTCATCTACTGTCGCTCCGCTGATTCCTTTATCTTCGTATATGTGAAGCAGTTGTAATTCATTCTCGTTACAGTACCGCTGAATTTCTTCTACTTGATACGTCAAGCTGTACCCTTCACGTACTTGTCCTTCTGTTGAAACTCGTACATAACCAACAACTTTCTCTTCCATATTGAGTCCCTTCCCGTTACAGCAATTACAATCCCTGTAACGTTTACCCGTTTTTTGCGGATAACGTGTGCATAACGTCCATCCGTTAAAACGTACTTTACGATGATTTCCAAAAATAATACAACCCTTTATTTTTTCCTCTACTATCGTCGTACGCTGTACATAGCCATTACAATCTATAAAACAACAATAAAAATTTAACACTTAATGCACTTATAAAATTATAGTGCTCTTTTAAATTTCTACGCTAAAACGCAAAAAAAACACTTGTTGCCTCTAGTTGACAATCAAGTGCTTTAAGTTCATATGTTTTTAAGTAGCATTAAATTTGTAAGTTTTATGGCAACAGTATGACACCTTTTATATGTCGTGACAACTACTACGTTAAAACTTACGAGTTTGTACGAATTCGTTAGTTTTATGTCCATTCCATGCCTTAATATTCATCATCCAGTAAAATGTCATCTCGCCTAAGCTCGTACTTCGTTTTCTATTCTATCATTGCACACAGTACTCCATGATGGTACAACCATCATGGAGTACTTACTTTCAAACACCATATATTTTTTCTATCCACATCAAAAACAAATTCGTTTTCATTCTCTTTTCTTGTCTACCTACGTATTAAACTTTAAATATCCTCATATAAAAAATAAAAAATATAATAATAATACTTATAACTTCTATTCATCATAAACAATAAATGACCTTATTCAGCTTTAAGCTAAACAAGGTCATTTATCTATATTAAAACTCTTCTTCCCATGCTTCTTTTGCATCCAATAACCTTTGTGATAAAAACTCATAAAAATTCTTTGCTGTATTGTAGTCATCAAGTCCACCTTGTCTATCCCATGCTATTACTGGGCACTCATTGTTTTCCATATTACTAGTGTCTAGACAATAAGCATATTCCCCAATATCTTCAATAACTACTAAATTCTCACTCATTCCTAAATCCCTATAACTCTCTGTTTCAATAACAACAGAAGCTATATTAGACTTAGCCACCCCTAAAATATCAACACCAAATAACCCACCAGAGCCATAATTAGTTAAAAACCACTTATAACTTTCTGGCAATTTTAACTGTAGGGTATCTTGAACATAATCAACTTGTTTTTTATCTACTCCACCAGTAAAGTCATCTGATTCCATATTTACCTTAATAAAATTGGTTAATTCCTCTTTATTCATTCAAAATTCCTCCTTTTATAATTCAGCTTTATCTATTTGTTTAGCTCTCCATCTCCAATATTTCGACCTAAAATTTTCATATTGCTTTTTTAACACAGGGTCGTTTCTAAAGCTTCCACCATTCTCCACTAAGCCATGCAATATTTTATAATATTCCTTATGCATACTACCCGGGAGCTCCACCATTGATCCAGGCTCTCTTTGAATTAAATGATGAAGTTCTATAGCAGTCCCATCTTGCCAAATTGGTGCTCTTCCTTTTTTCATCAATTGGAGATTTGTCATACCAGTTTTAGGGTCAATTCTCATATAATCAATATCTAACCTTTGAAAAACCCGTCTGCTAATATCCCTTACTTCTCCATTAACTTTAGTTGTTCCAGTATATTCTACATCCTTATAGTTTTTATATTCTTTACCCGTACCCTTAACTCCCGAACCACCATTCCCCTTCGCAAGTTGATAAGCATCCTCTTTAGCGGTTGCTCGCACTCTTGCCAAGTTTTCTGCTATTTCTCCAACAGTTGCATGTTCTATATGAGGAATTTTTATTCCCATTCCAGTGTCTGCTGACCTGATTGCTACGGGGACCTTCGTTTTTTTCCATGTATGTAATGCACTCTTTAATGTCTCATTCTCCTTTAACGATTGTACCACATTTTTCCCCATATTTGGATGGAAGTCAGCGATTCCCTCTTTCCATTTTGTGAGCTTTGCAAGGGATCCGAAGTCGATTGTTCCTTTGAATGCTTTTGTTGCTGAACCGAGTCCTGGGACAAGGTCAAGTGCTCCGAAGAAGCCAGCTTCTACTTGTTCTTCTTTGCTTAGTTTTCGGCGCGTTCCCCAGTCCTCCCCTTCGATGGCACTTTTTACTTGGAGACCACCGTATATAACTGAAGCTGCGATTCCGAGCGGTGGACAGAAGATTGTCGTGATAATCAGCGCTCCGCTGATTGCTACATCACGCCATGCTTCTAATTTTTTCTGTTCGTCTTCTATAGAGGTATACTCGAATCCTCGCATAGATGGGACTAGTTGACGATATTCTTTGTAGTTTAGTTTCGCATCTGGATTTTGCTTTTTGACTTCTTTATACTGCGCGCGAAGTACGTGATCAAAGGCCAGTGAATCTTTGAAAATATCATCTACTGTTATTTTTTCTTTTTTTGTCGTAATGGTTTGCGGAACCCCGTATGCATGGCTACTTGGTAATGTTGTTGTCGTTGTGGCACCAATTCGATTTTTTGTTTGAAAGTCTCGAATGGATATGTCTCTCATTTTTTGAGCAAATTCATCCATCTTTTTATAGAACGGTTCATCTATATGTTCATATACAATCTGTCCCGCTTTATCACAATAGTTTTGCAGCGTTGTATAATCCTCAAGTAATGTATTTATTTTCTTTTCTTGTTTTCTATGATAGAAATCAATACATCTATCTGAATCTAAGTCTTGTATTCTCTCTTGTATATCCTCTAAAAGTTCATCTGCTTGCCGTAAGTTCGTGATTGCATCTTTTGTAATCTCATTGATCCCATCTTTCATTTGTTGCCAATGCTTTGACCTATAATGCACATCCATCTCTTTTCCATCCCCTACTTCCGTATCCAGATTATTCAAGAACTTCTAATATTTTTTGTAATTCCTCGTCTTTTTTTATCATTTCTTCAAGTGTATAGTTCACAACCATTGCAGCTTGTTTATAGTTATCCGCCAATTCCATGGTTTTTTCTAATATGTCTTTATAATGATCGGTAACTTTTGTTGCCTCGCCTTTTTGATAGAAATGGGACTGTGCTAGTTTATTAATACTTTGCTGTACACCATTCGCATACAAATTATAAATTGTTTCAAGGCGCATCGCGATTGTAACCATTTCAGAAAAATTTACTAATACTTCTGAATTACCACCTGCTCCTCCTGTACTTCCACCACCCATAGATACTTCCATTAACGCATTCCTCCTAATGAGAATTGTCTTGGATCAATTAACTTTTTATACGGCATTTTCAAGCTGTCGTATAACTTCTTGTTCACAGCATATAGACTCGCCCACTCATACTGCTTACGTTCGATATCAATTTGAATGAAATTTTCTCCCTCCGTAAAGTACAAGAAGCATTCCCATTTTCCCTTGTTGCCTAGTCGCCAATCCCGCGGACGAGAAAATGTTTCAACAGCCAATACATCTTTTTTGGACAAATCCATTTCTTCAAAGAACCGCTGCTTTTCTTCTGTCATTTTATTCGTTAAAAAAGTATGCTCTATTTCTCTCGGTTCTCGCATTAAAAATGGGACACGTTGTAATAACGAAAAATAGACATCGCGCTTCGCTATGTAATCAATTTCGTATTCCTCATTTTGTTTTCGTTCCGTCAATACGGCTACTCTATCTTGATCTTGCGGCAGAAATCCGATTAAAAGGTTATTAAACCGCGTGTACTCGTTACTTTCTTGATACGCTTTTAATAATTCAATGAGTTGGAAGGCCGCTGGTGTGAGACCATTCTCCTCTGTAATGAATCTCTTCGCTTTCAACTTTTCTGTCGCTGTTGTTACACAATCTGGATCTGCTAAAGTAAGTTTTTCGCGCTCTGGTAAACCAAATAAATATGTAATGCCAGCGGCGCCAGCTAATACATAAAGTTCACCAGGGCTAAAACTTTCAATTGTATGTACCATTCCCTCATTCCCCCAGTTCTATTTTACAGTTTCTTTATCTCTTTAACTTCAGGATGATTTGTAAAGGATTGAATGTGTTCATCAAGCTCTTTTAATGCTTTCGTATGTCCTTCAAGTGCTTCTGCCATTTTTGTATTAAATTGAATTAATAATTCTAAATAGCTTAAAAAAGCATTACGTGTTTTTCCATTCCAATGTGAACTTATGACGTATGCTTGTAATTCCCTTGCTTGCTGGAGTGAATCTTTTACTCCTTGTTCAATTTGCTCAGCATAAGAAAGAGCATTTAACGCTTCACTTCCATAAATTTCAATTTCTTTACTGTACATTTCTATCCCCCCATCGTACTCCATACTTCTTTATCTTCGCTTATTTTCCGATTAAATTTTTCAGCGCATTAGCCGCTGCTTCAGCTTCAGCTTTATTTTCCGCATCTGCTTTTGCTTTATATTCCTCCCACTTGTAATACGCTTTATTTTTAGCAGACGTAACGTCTCCTAGCATTTGACGAAAATAGTTGACCATCTCGGTTAATTCCGAATCTTTCTTGTGCCGAGCCGCTTCAAATTCACGGGCAGGAATTTTATCTTGTGGCAATCCATGACTGCTTTCCTCGTAACTACGCTTTGCTGATTCCGCTTCCTCGATTAAAGTTCTCAGTTTACTTTCTTTCGCTTTTAAATATCCATGTAGTTTATCGTAATTATCCCGCTTTCTTTCACTATCTGTATATGAAATATGAAGAAAGTTACCAATGGAATCTATCAAATGCTCCCCCATGTTTTTCCTCCTTTATAAAATAATTGTCTTTTCGATATTTTACATATAGTCCATCTTGTAATTATTTTCGAAATTTTTCTTATATAAGTAATTTCATATGGATATTCTATCAAAAAATAATAGCTATTTCACCATCTATTAAAATAGAATGCTTGTATTGTGTTCCGTTCTGCTAAATGGAATGCAAGAGTCATCCTTATAAATGAGGTGATAACGAAAAAAATCGAAGTGATCTCTCACTTCGAAAAAAAACTGGACTTGTAAAGTTTTATACACTTCCACAATCCTTCTCTTTATTTCAACTTTCCCTCAAATACAATTCTTCTTCCGCATGGTTCTACAACTATTTTCCCATCTTTCTTTACTTCATGAAAGATCGGTTCTTCCATGCGGCGTGATGGCGCATATCCTTCTTGTTCCATACGCGCTAAACAGTCTGTAATTGTTTCATTTTCTTGTACTTCAAATTTCTTCTTTTTAGGTTGTTTTGTCATGTCCTAACCTACTTTCTATTTTTCTTGATGCAAATTGATTTTTCATATATGCGATATATAAAAGTGCAATGACTGCCATTATCAGCATAACGGCTATAAAAAAGCTTGTATACTGTATTCTTTCAATAAATACGCCTCCTAATACAGGTCCTAAAATACTTCCTATACTAAAGGAAATTCCCGATAATATATTCCCAGCGGGCAGCAAATGTCTCGGTAATAAATCCGTCATAAATCCAAGCCCTAATGAGAAACACGAGCCAATTACCATCCCAACTAGAAGCATACACCCAAATACAATCCAATAATACTCATCAAATAGAGCGGCAATTAAGAAAATGATTGTACTTACGCTGAAGGTCCACGTTAAAATTCGATCTCTTCCATATTTATCACTTAATATACCAAGTGGTATTTGTGTAATAATCCCTCCGACTGCAAATGCAGGTAATAAGAACGATACATCGGATACAGACCATCCTTTTCGAAGTGCATATACTGGTAAGTTGCTATTTAGCATGGCTTCTAACACGCCGTATGCTAATGGGCCTATTAATGCAATCCATGCGAAAAGAATGACTTGTTTATAACGTGAGAAAGATGTCCCACCATCCTTTCCATTTTCTTCTTGTATTGGAAATGCATTTTTTGTCGGAAGCAATAGTAACCACCCGATTAAACAAAGAATTGTTGATACAATAAATGGCGTTGCGAGTCCATATTGGACAGTGCTAGCTAAATACGGACCTACTGCAAATCCAATCCCGAAAAAGACTCCATATATAGACACTTGTTTTCCGATTTTATTTCGATCCGCAGTTGTCGTAATCCATGTTTGCGTTCCAACATGAAGCATATGATCTCCTACCCCAACGAAAAAACGAAGAATAAACCAGGCCCAAAATGAAAATATTTGGGTAAAAAAGAATAATGAAATAATAACGAGAAATCCACCTATTACAATCACCGGTTTCATTCCAAATCGTTGCATTGGTTTTTCAAGCCATGGTGAAATAAATAAAATTCCGATATATAATGCGGTTGCATGAAGGCCATTAAAACTAGAACGAATTCCCTCTTGTTCAAAAATCATTGCGATAGCTGGCAATAACATCCCTTGTGACAAACCAGAAATTGCAACAATCCCCACCATAATCCAAAATGTAAAGCGCATTGACATTCTCTTCCCTCCCCCTTTTCATACTCACCAAAGCTTATTATAAACTGTTTTCACAACAACGTGTACAAATCGAACAAGAAAAAAGAAGCAAGAAGATGTCTCTTCTCACTTCTTACCCATCCCACACTTTTGCCTTTATAATATGAGGAAAATGTTTATAAAAAGGACTTGTATATACTACCGAACCGTATAGAACAGGATATGCTGGAACAAATGAAGGAACGTAACTTGACAAATATGGGAAGAACGGTGGTTCAACCACTTGCATATACGTCGGATGAATCAGCACTTTTTTATACGAATGCCCATCATAAGGAGATTGAAATATAAGAGAAGGTTCATGCATTCTAAACGGGATCATATTTTTATTCCTCCTTTGATACAAATACTACAGTATATGTATCATTTGTATCTTCTGGAAGAACTTATTTACCATTTAACCAATTTGTTACGTGCTGAATATATTCATCTAAGCAATCAATGAATGGGGAATGCCCACAATCTTTTAATATCGTTAACTTTGCATGAGGAAGATGTTTCGCCAATTCTTCTCCCACCACTTGCGGAACAACATAATCTCGATCCCCTTGCAAGACAAGCGTTGGTACCTGTACATGATGAATATGCCCATTTCCTGGTACTACTCCATTATGCTCATCTGAAATATTAAACGTAATTAAAGCATAGTTAACATCAACGAAATTACGCTGCGTTAACATATCATCTAAATATTTGTCATAGCGCTCTGGATCTGGTTGATTATGTGTATAAATTAACATATTCCATAACGTTCGGTAGTAGAGCTTGTTCATCTTTTTTATTGCCTCTAAAACAGGCACAATTTGAACAGGGTCTTGCGCGATTTCTTCTTTCGTTTTTAATAATGTAGATACGATTGGTTGCCCATTCACATCTTTTTTAAAGATTGGATATCCTTTCATGCCAACAGATTCTACTAAAATAAGGTTCTTAACCAGCTCTTTATGGGAAGCTACAAATTCCATTGCAACTCCGCCTCCCATCGACCAACCCATCAATGAAAACTCTTTTAATTGTAGTTCATTAATCCATAACTTCACATCATCTGCAAAATCTCGTAAAGAATCAATTGGTCTATGATATGTGGATTGTCCGAATCCCCTTAAATCAATCGCATAAATATGATATTGATTCTGCAATTGTTCTATAACTAAATCCCAATGCTGCGAGGATGTCATATTTCCGTGAATGAGTACAAGTATTTCTTTATTTTGCCTTCCGACATCTTGGTATGCGATTGTTTCCCCATTGGGTAACGAGACAAACTCCATTGTTGCAGACTTAGGCATCACAAGTTCCCCCATTCATTTTTAATAGAAAGAAAATTCCAACTTAAACTTAGAATAACATGTAGAATATATGTTCTCAATATAAAATCTATACAAAAATTTTACATAAAACAACATGTCCATCACTAGACAATTTTGACAAAAAAGTATATAGTTAGCTAGGTAACTAATTTGAAAGGATTAAATAAATGGACGAAAAACAGCACTTTTTTCATGTTGTCAGTCAAACATCTCGTAAGTTTACGAAGAAATTTAATGAACGTGTATCATCTACAGGTTTATTTAGTGCGCAGTGGGCTGTCATTTTCCGTATTCATCAAACAGGCCCTTGCACACAAAGGGAACTGTGTCAATACTTAAATGTTGAATCTCCAACAATGACTCGTACATTAACACGTATGGAATCTATGGGCTGGATTATTCGAACGGAGGGAAAAGATCGCCGAGAAAAGCTTATTTCCTTATCAGAAACTGCACTGGAGATGATTCCAGTATGGCAACAAGAAGTTGCTGCTTTCGAAGAAAAAGCACTGCAGAATATTAGTAAAGAAGAGATGCAACGAACATTTCAAGTATTACAAACGATTATTCAAAATCTAAATCATTAAAATTGGAGGGATGATTATGCAGAGTAAAAGACTTTGGACGAAGGACTTCCTTGGAACTTGTTTCAGTAGTCTATTTATCTTTTTAACATTTTACATGCTTATGACCACTTTACCGGTCTATGTCATTGATGGTCTGAAAGGAAAACCAGAAGAAATCGGTTTAGTCGCAACCGTTTTCCTGATTTCTTCTGTACTATGTCGCCCCTTTACAGGAAAATGGCTTGATGATTTAGGAAGAAAGAAAATATTATTTATTTCTCTTTCTCTATTTTTAGCCGCTACCGTTATGTACTTTGGTGTACAAAGTTTCTTTTTATTGCTTGCCCTTCGCTTTCTACATGGAATTGGATTCGGGATGGCAACGACAGCAACAGGTACGATCGTAACAGATGTTGCACCACCGCATCGTCGTGGTGAAGCACTTGCCTATTTCGGTGTATTTATGAGCCTGCCGATGGTAATCGGTCCTTTTTTAGGTTTAACAATTATTGCGCACTTCTCATTTACTGTTTTATTTATGATTAGCTCTATATTTTCATTATTTGCATTTTTACTTGGTTTACTCGTAAAGATTCCACATGAACAACCAGTAAAGAAACAAGATCACGAAAAAATGAAATGGAAAGATCTCATCGAACCATCATCGATTCCGATTGCTCTAACAGGTTTTATTCTAGCATTTTCATATAGTGGTATTTTATCCTTTATTCCCATTTACGCCAAAGAGCTTGGTTTAGAAGAAATGGCAAGTTACTTCTTTATTTTATACGCGCTTGTTGTTGTACTATCTCGTCCATTTACTGGAAAGATGTTTGACCGTTTTGGTGAGAATATGCTTGTGTATCCTTCTATTATTATTTTCACAGTTGGAATGTTTATCTTAAGTCAAGCACAAACATCATTTTGGTTCCTTGGTGCAGGCATATTAATCGGTTTAGGGTACGGAACACTGATTCCAAGTTTCCAAACCATCGCCGTTTCATCTGCTCCAAATCATCGCCGCGGTTCTGCAACAGCTACGTATTTTTCATTCTTTGACAGCGGTATTGGGATTGGTTCTTCCGTTTTAGGTATTATAGCTGCAAGATCAAGTTATCATAATATGTATTTCATCGCTGCGATTGTCGTTGCCTTTACATTGCTTATTTATTACGTTTTACATGGTAGAAAACAGAAATTCAAAAGACAACGTACAGACGGACAAATGTCTGCTTAACATTCATAAGGAAAGTAAACTTCTCTGTTTACTTTCCTTATTTTGTATTTCAAAAATAACAAGCGTATACTTATAATAGAAATGATAAGGAGGTACATCCATGAATGTAAAAAAATCTCCCCTCTTATTGCTTATTCTCACACTGTTATTTATCATAACAGGACTTGGATTTGCTTTTTTTAAACACAACAAAATAACGCCTTCTAAAGATACGGTAACAAAAGAAAATTGGTTACAAGACCCATACTTACGTTGGTCCTATACAAATATGAAAGAATTGGCCCTTATTCATGAAGTACATAATGACCCAAACAACGTTACGCACTTCCCTATCGCACTACAAAATTTAGATCGTTTCTCTATAAAACAAGAAATTGGGCGAGATATTCCTTTAAAAAAATTATTAGATGAAAATAAAACCGATGCATTTGTCGTTGTGCATAATGGAAAGCTTGTTTACGAACGCTATTTCAATGGATACAATCCAAATACCCCACACGGAATGGCATCTTTAGCGAAAGTATTTACCGGTGCACTCATCCAATCTTTTATTGAAGAAAAGCGCATCGATGCAAACCAGACTGCCGAAACATATGTGAAAGAATTGCAAGGCACCCCATTTGGAAAAGCGACAATTCAGCAGTTAATGGACATGCAAGTGTCTGTTGAATATCCTACGCATGGATTCAGACAGCCCGGGCTAGAAAACCAAGATGCACAATTGTATTTAGCTAGCAATATGCTGCCGCGCCACTCAAATTATGATGGTCCGATGAATATTTATGATTTGTTACGCGAGGCAAAAGAGACTGCCCCGCCCGGAACTACTTTTTCTTATAATAATGGATCTACTGAAACACTCGCATGGATTATACGAACAATCACTGGCAAGACTTTAGCTGAAAATGTAAGTGAACGTATTTGGTCAAAAATTGGTATGGAGCAAAATGCTTATTATGTTACCGATGAAACTGGAATTGAACAAGCAAGTGCTGGTTTAAATGCAACGGCAAGAGATATGGCAAAGTTTGGGGAATTGTTGTTACATAATGGACAATATCATGGTATGCAAGTTCTCTCCTCTTCTATTTCAGAAAATATCAAAAGCGTACGTAAAGGTGAATTAGCAATTGAGCAAGGGACATCCATTTCGTATCATAATCAATGGTGGATTCCTCATAACGAACATGGTGCCTTCGAGGTGCTTGGAAGCTATGGGCAACGCCTTTATATCGATCCAAAAACAAATATGGTCATTGTCCATTTTTCATCTAATGCTGCCCCAAGCAGTGATGTACATACAACATATTCCGATATGTATGTAGATATCGCTAAACATTTAGAAAAGCTTTCACATGAGTGAGAGCTTTTCTTTTTAAATATCTGAATTTTCAGTTTAATAAAGGTTATTGTACTCCATGTAGCGAATAGTTACAAAAAATATGAAGGAGGTTGATGAACTTGTTTCGCTCTTTTACAAATGGCTGCGTCGCTCTTGTGCAACGCTTTTTACCAGAACCGTTTATTTTATCCTGTTTGTTAACTGTTTTTGTCATTTTCTTTGGCATGTTTGCTACAGAGCAATCCCTCATTCAAATGATTGCTCATTGGGGTGATGGCATTTGGGGGCTATTATCCTTCGCGATGCAAATGGCCCTTGTACTTGTTACCGGCTCCGCTTTAGCAAATGCCCCGCTAATTCGGAAAGGTTTGATGAAAGCGGCTCAGTTACCAAGAACAAGCGGGCAAGGTATTATCGCTATCTCTATCGTTAGTTTGTTAGGAGCCTACATAAATTGGGGGTTTGGCATTGTTGTCTCCGTTTTATATGCTAAAGAAGTTGCCAAGCATATAAAAGAATTAGACTATCGTCTTGCAATCGCTTCCTCTTACTCTGGATTTCTCATCTGGCATGCTGGACTTTCTGCCTCTATTCCACTAACATTAGCGTCCGGAGGGGAGACGTTAATAAAAACAACGGCTGGTAGCCTAAAAGAAGCAATTCCCATTACCGAAACATTATTTTCACCATATGCTCTTGTTCCTATCATTGTCTTTTTTATTACAATGCCACTTATCAATAGAGCAATGCATCCAGATGCGAATCATACTGTTACTGTTGCTCCAAATGTATTTCATGAAGAAGCAGCCGCTCAAGAAACAGAAGTTCGTACTTTTGCTGAGAAAATGGAAAACAGTATTTGGATTACGATTTGTATCGGTCTTTTAGGAATCATTTATATGATCCATTACTTTAGTACAAAAGGCTTTAATCTCACGCTCGATATCGTGATTTTTATATTATTAATCGCCGGCCTTATTTTTCATCGTACACCTATTCAATATATTCGTGCCTTTTCCGAATCAACAAAAAGCGCTTCCGGCATTTTATTACAGTTCCCGTTTTATGCTGGCATTATGGGAATGATGATGGGTGCAAATAGCGAAGGACTTTCACTTGGCGGAGCTATTTCAAATTTCTTTATTCAAATCTCTAACGAAACAACCTTCCCATTATTCACATTTTTAAGTGCAGGAATTGTCAATATCTTCGTTCCATCCGGAGGGGGGCAGTGGGCCGTACAAGCTCCGATTATGATTCCAGCTGGTGCAGAGCTCGGTGTTCCCGCTGCGAAAACGGCGATGGCCATCGCTTGGGGAGACGCTTGGACAAATTTAATCCAGCCATTTTGGGCATTACCAGCTTTAGCAATTGCAGGATTAGGTGCTCGCGATATGATGGGATTTTGTGTGATTCATTTACTCTACGCAGGAGCCATCATCGGTTTATGCTTACTTTTCATTTAAATGATCATACCAAAAAGCTAGTTTTTATACTAGCTTTTCTTCTTTCATTTCTATTTTTCTTAATACACGAGCTAGATAAAAAGTTGAAATTGTTAAGATAAACCATATCCAAAATACATTATATGGTGAAGTGCAATAGACATTAATCACTCATATGATACTTCATTTTCTACACAAGCAATCACTCTTCTCCATTGCACAATAGATAGTTGTAACGGTTCATATTTCAACACATTGGTTAAAGCACTTTCTATATATGCCGGATTTTCACTTAAAAAATCCCAACAGAGTACTTTTGGGAGATAATACGCTTGAAATGTTTCACTTTCTTTTATAAGCTGATCAACCTCCCGCTCACAAATTCCTCTTGCTAAATAATCGGTCCTTAATTCCTGATATACGTTTTGAGAATGCTCGCGATACTGTTTCAGTTGGAGCAAACACATTATATATGTGCGAAATACATCATCTTGCCGCTCACAACATTCCATAATTCTTTCCACTTCACTCATCGTTACTCACTTCCCTTACATCCCCAAAGTAAAATTAAAAATTCTCTTTCTGTAATATATTTTCTACAATCTTTACATTTTTAGAGTTCTTTAATAGTCTTTGTATAACTTTTATCAATTCTTCTTTCTCTAATGTTTGTAGCTTTTCTCTCATCACCTCTTCTCCAATACTTTGAATTTCATATACAACTGCTGCCATATGCTTACAATAGTTTTCATAAGGACACTCACAACTACTGCTTATAAAGTCTTCAAGATGAATCACTACCTCATAATCTCCGTAGTTCCCTCTTACAAGTGCAAATACTTTATCATTATGTACTTCTACATCTTCTACATATCCCTCTTCATAATATTCACACCCTCTATTAATAATGTGCTTAGGAATCCATTTTTTCATCTCGTTTATTAAAAAAGCGTACATAGAACTGTCCTTCCTTCCTTAAATTCCCTTTTGACTTCATTTTATATCATGTGGTATTCTATTACATGTCAAGTAGCAAGCCTATAAGACAACACAACTGACACCTAATCGGCAAAGGTGTCTCTTTTCATGTTTAGCCGAATGAATGGCCTCTTTCAAGGCATATTCAACTTTTAATACTACACACTCAACACCATTCCCTTGTATCAGGCTGCTTTCGCAGTCTTTTACTCTACATATCGTCATAATTTTCGAATAATTAATAGCATAAAGTGAAATTTTAATCAGTGGGGGTTCCTTCATCCCCACTGATTATGAGCCCTCAAATAGCAGGATAAAAAAGAGAGGCTAGCTCCCTTTTCGCGCCTTATAATAAACACCTTTTTCACTATGATGGCATTCATCATTGGCTAAAGTAATTTTCC
The DNA here is from genome assembly GCF_022662635.1 of Bacillus cereus group sp. BfR-BA-01522. NCBI lineage: Bacteria > Bacillati > Bacillota > Bacilli > Caryophanales > Bacillaceae > Bacillus > Bacillus cereus group sp. BfR-BA-01522. The sequence goes on from NZ_JAKUDY010000019.1 coordinate 22,750, forward strand.
CATCTAGTTTTAACTCATCTAATAGTCTTGATAAATAAAATTGGTGTAACATTTTTTTTGTAAATTTCCCCTCATGATTCGATTCGATATAGTCTTGAATATCTGCCAATGATATCGCTTTATCCTGTTCCATCATATATTCATATACTGCATTACGCAGTTTTACGTACTTTTCAAGTTTCACCGTATATTTGCAGCCCCTTTCTTCTTATTCTCTTATGATTGAATGTTTTTTTATAATAAAAAAACCTCTTCGATAAGAAGAAGTTACGTTTCATCTCTTCATCTTATCTTTCAGAACAAATATGTTCTGCTGGAATTAGCACCTGCATCGCGGTTGCTGGGTTTCTTTGGGCCAGTCCCTCCACCTCTCTGGATAAGAAAATATTCACTTTATCTCCAATGATACCCACTTCTCTTATAAATGTCAAATCATAAACATGCTTATGTTTTTTATAAATATCCCATACTACAAGTATACGCAAAAAGCAGGACTTGATAATGGCGAAACATGCGCGCAGATATGTTCTAGATTCCTTTTATTCTTTGCAAAGATGTGATGATACTGTTTACCTTTTAGAACAAAAATAGAAATAAACCGTAATCGGTGCTGGATTTTACGTATAATCTTGTCCAACTCTCTTAGTTCTCACGAATTTTCAAAGTAGAAGTGTTACTGCTCATCCATATCAAAAATCGAACCCTTCTTTACATTGTATACGGTAACACTAGTAGCGATACTATGAAAAAATAGACTGAATTGAAAATCTCTAAAATCCCTACTTTTAAAATAGAAATTTTCTTACCATATAATAAAATGGCTCGAATTAAACTCGGAAGGAATAGAAGAGAAAAAAGCGGACTCCAAATACATAATAGAATTGGTAACATAATATGATATCCCCAAGATAGATTGCGATATAACAAATTATGTTTTTCCCGTATCATTGTCTTCACATAAAACGTACTTCCTAAAAAATAAAGAAAGGATACAGCCGCTATCCATAATGCAACCGTGTCAACAGTTTTCATTGAAAAATAATAACCAATTAGACTACCGATACAAAAAATGATTATAGCACAAATGTCATTTGTTAATGCGCGTTCCTTTTTTTGATGAGCAAAATATATATTCACTATAAAAAGAGGAATAAGGATACCAATAAACATAACAATTTTCCATTCGTATAATAATGATATTATCCCAAATATGCCCGCAATCATAAAATATAATAAAGCGGCATATAGAAACTCCTTTTTTCGTCTCTGCTTCATATACATAAGAAATGGATAGGTTGCCAAATATATAAATAACCAAGCAAGAAATAAGGGAATATGATATATAGTAGGATTACCAAGTAATATGCTAAGTAAAAATGGAATAAGCAGCATTCCCCATGCACCATGCTGCTTTGGAATTACAAGCTTCATATGTTTTTGCATCTCCTCTTTGAAAACTTTTCTCATTCACTATTATATAAAAATCCCATACAAAAATTAGAATATATTCAATCAATTTCTTGACACTTTTGTGGATAAAAAAAATACTTCTTACCTTCGTAAGAAGTATGAAAGAGGCAAACGAATATGTAAGTCGCGACCCTACTCTATATGAGTATGCTGTAATGGTTTCACATATTCACTAACTATTCGTATTCAAAATGCCATATTTCTTTTTAAATCTCATTAAAATCTTAATCCATGCAGAGCTAAATAACATAAGAAAGATCACATTTGAAATGGCATGACTTATATCAAAATAAAAACTTGTCGCATAATATGAAAGAAGCGATTTCCACGTCACATCTTGTATAAAACCAAGAAGTCCCCAGGCATTCATAATCCAGCCAAAGAAAAAGCCTGCTAAAAAGCCGAAAATCACTCTTCCAAGCAACTTTTCCATCATCCATGTGTTACGAAAACAGCCAGCTATAAACCCGATCATTCCCCACGAAAACATTTGCCATGGTGTCCAAGGACCTTGTCCTAAAAAAATATTAGATACAATCGCTGCTGTTGCACCAATCATAAATCCTGCTTCGCTTCCAAACACAACCGCCGATACAATGATAACAAATGAAGTTGGTTGCACACTCGGTATAATAGAAAATGGGACACGACTAACAGCCGCTATAGCCGCTAAAACAGCTACCATCACAATTTCACGTGAAACAAACGCGCGCTTTTCAAAACGTATATAAAATGGCAACATCGCCAAAAAGAGCAATAAAAAGCTAGACAATATATAATGTTTGCTCATGATAAGCGATGTAAAAAGAAGTGTACTGACAATGACTAGAAAAAAACAGACTATAAAAGTAAAGTATCGTTTGGACACGCTTCGTACACATCCTCCCACGTTAATGCATAAGGCAACCTTTTCCGAATAAAACGGTTAATCGCTGTTGTATAAAAGAAGTTACCGCTAAAAAATTCTTTTGATGCATCATTTATCATTACCTTTCCATCAAATAACATCATACACTGCTCCACATATTTTGCAGCAAATTCAATATCGTGTGTTGCCATGACGATCGTTGTTCCTTCTCTTTGTAAAGCTTGAAACAACCGGCCTAATTTTTCTTTTTTTGCTGGATCTAACCCTTTTGTCGGCTCATCTAATAATAATAAACTAGGCTTTGATAATAGCGCGATACATAATGCAAGGAGTTGTTGTTCTCCACCGCTACAATCATGTGGATAACGTTCACAAATAGAACGAAGCCAAAACCGATCTAGCATATTTTCTGTCACTACATTTGCTTCTGCTCCATACAATTCACGGGCTCGCTCAAATATTTCTTCCCTCACTGTATCACAGGAAAAATGATAGTATGGATGTTGCGATACATATCCAATTTGTTGAAACCTTTCCTTCGAATGAAGTTTATGAATCGCTTCTCCATTCCAGCGTACTTTTCCTCTTCTTACTTTTTGTAAGCCTGCTAAAACAGTTAACAATGTCGATTTTCCCGTACCATTTTTTCCGACAAGTGCGATCCATTTTCCTCTTTCAATACATAGCGTTAAATCTTGTAAAACAAACGGACTATGTTTTTCATATTGAAACGATATATGATCTGCTTCTAATATAATATCTTCTTGTTTCGCTTGCTTTTTACTCTGCTTTTCTATCACCATTCCAGAGCGAAGATGCGACTGAGCCTCACGCACTGTAAAAGGAATACTCCCTACATTCCATTCTAAAAATAATCTTGGAATTTGCGGAATAAAGGGATGCATCTTTTCATGTTGCCACATATTCGCTACAACAGCTGCTGGTTTCCCGTCATACTTAATACGCCCATTTTCCATACATATAAGTCTTGATGCAAGAGGAATGACTTCATCTAAACGATGTTCACTCATCACAATCGTAATCCCAAGTTCTTCGTTAATCCGCTTTAAAAGACTTAAGAAATCTTTTGCGGCAATGGGATCTAACTGTGCTGTCGGCTCATCCAACAATAATAATTTAGGTTGCAAAACTAGAACAGCTGCTAAATTTACAAGTTGCTTTTGCCCTCCAGATAAAGTATGAACAGATTGATGTAGCAAGTCTTGAAAGCCTAAAAAGCTAATGAGCTCTGCAATTCTTTTTTGAATCATATGAGATGGAAGTCCAATATTTTCTAAAGAAAAAGCCATTTCTTGTATAACTGTATCCATAACAAGTTGATTTTCAGGATTTTGGAATACCATGCCAACCTCTTGTGCCGATAATATATCTGGTATTTCCTGCAAATGAACTCCCTCATAAAAAATATCGCCTCTTCGTTTTCCAATCGGGAGTAATTCTTTTTTGAAATGTTTTAAAAGCGTTGTCTTTCCGCATCCTGATTCGCCTGCTAATACAATAAATTCACCATGTGTAACAGATAAAGAAACGTCTGCTAAAGCTTCTACGTCTTCATCAGCATATATAAACGATACATTCTTCATTTCTGCATGCGCCACCATATCCATTCCCTCCCCTCCATCATAATAGGTAAACTAATAAACAAAATAAATAAAACAAATTGTATACCATCATATTGCTGAAACAGAATCGTTTCTACTCTCGGATAAATAAGCAGTTTACCAGCCCCATAAAAGCTAAATAAACAGCAAACAAGTAATACAATTATAAAATAGATGACTACAAACCAATCTTGCTTAGCCATTCGATATCGAATATATGTACTTCGCTTTGTAATCCCAAACCCTCGCGCCTGCATAGAATCTGCTGTTTGCAGCGCCTCTTCTAGCGAGCAAACAAGCAATACTTGCAAAAGCTTCATTCCGTTTTTCAGTCGCTCTGTAAGTGAACCTGAATCCAGTTGTACACCTTTTGTTTTTTGAACGAGAGTGATTTGTCGCAGCCTTCTTATAAACAACGGAACAAAGCGGACTGTAATCATCGTTAAAAGTGCAACTTTCGGAGAAATTCTCGAAAATAAATATAAAAATTTATGACTTGAAATCGTATCATTGTAAGAAGTAAATGTAAACATAATGGCACTTAAAGATAATCCCATGACAATGCCATACATACACGCTTCAAATGTAATGCGATTATCCCCTAAACGAAATAATGTCGTCGCTCCTCTATGCGTGAATAAAGCATTCAGCGCAATAATGAGCAGAAAAAAAAGAAGCGTACTTGGCAGCATTTTTCTTATTTTTTCACCATTGCCTTGCATGATGTTCAAAATGAGTAGCAAAATAATGGCGCTCATTAAAAAAAGAGGATGAAGACACACCATACAGAGTATCATCACCCCAATATAATAGATAAAATTTACAAAAGGATGTAAAGAAGAAAAAATAATTTTCATAACCCTTTACCCAATGCCCTTTCCTAATTTAACACATATACCCATTCAATTTTATCTCCTGGCTTCACTGTCACTGCACCAGCACTTCGGTTTGGAAAAGTTCCATTTACACGATATTTCCATCCGCTCGTACTCGCTACATCTTTTTCGTATAAATCATTAATACCTTTTACATAAATACTATTTCCAAATCCACTTGCATCTACATCTAATCCTGTACGCTGCAATACTTTATAAACGGTGTCTCCTTCTTGCACATCCACTTTAGTTGCACCTAGTAAATACCCTTCATGCCCTTTCACAGAAATTGTAACTTGTTGTTTCTGCTGTTGTGGATCTGTCTTAGGGTCATGCTTCGGAACGACTGGTTGCGGAGCTGACTGTTCCTGCTTTGGCGTTTCTTTTGGCTCATGAACAATTTCCGGCTCTTTGTTCGCTTCAGGCTGTTCTTGCTGTTTTGATTCGGCCTTTTCTTCATTTCCTTTTTGTTGTTCAAGTGGTTGTTCTTCAGAAGCTACTGTTTGTTCTTTTTGCTCTTCTTGTTTTACTTCAGGCTGTTCTTTTTGCTCTTTTTGTTTCTCACTTGATTGTTCTTCTGCTTGTTTTTTCTCTTCTAATTGCTCTTCATTTGATTGCGGTTGTTCCGGTTGTTTTTGCTCTTCTTGTTTCGGTTCATCCTGTTTTTCTGCTTGCTTTTCAACCTCTTTTTGTTCCGTCTGTTTAGAGGCAACTTGCTGCTTAGGCTTTATTTCGTTTTGCCCACATCCTACAAGCAAACTAAATGATAAAACAAGCGTGAAAAACCATTTCATCATGTTCATGTTATTTTCACCTTCCCTAATAAAATTAGGAGCAAATCATTGCTCCTAAATTTTTGTTAAGCTGCTTTTCGTCTCCATAAAGCGTATGCAGAAGCAATACATATTACACCCATTCCGACCGGTATAGCGGCTTCACCAGTTGCTGCTCCTGTTTTTGGTAATTGACGAGTTTGTGTCGTTTTCTCATTATGATGGTCTACTTCTTCTTGTACAGCAACATGTAATGGTTCATCTTTCGGTTGTTGCATTTGTTCTCTCATCTCTTGTTCAACTACCGGTGCTTCTACCTCAGACTCTACAATTGGTTGATTTGGAATTTCAGCTTCCATTCGATCATTTGACCAATCATAAATAGAACCGTTCTGATCTAAAAATGCTTTATACTGAATCAACGCTAAAAGTGCTTGTTCAGTAGCCATGGTGTTGCCTTCTGCATCGCTTGGCAACCACTTAAATTCACCATTCTCTAGTTGATAAGAAAGAAGATTTTGCACTGCATTTCCATTCTTTTTCGTAAACTTAGATTCAGTTGGATTACTTCCTATCGCCGATAAACCTAATACAGCTTGTGCAACACTGTTAGCATTCTCTTGGCCATCTGCCTCAAATCCACCGTTTTCTAATTGTTTACTTGATAAATATTGTTCTGCCTTCGCAATAGCTTCTTTTACTTCTTGTTGATTTTGATAAGGTGCTAACGCAGCTAACACCATCCCTGTTACATCTATACTACTAGCATCTTCCTTACTACTTTCCACATTATATGTCCAACCACCATCTGTATGCTGTGCATGTAAGATTTCTTGCACTAAAGCAACGCGGCTCCATTTCGCTCCTACTGGCACTTCATATTTTTTTGTATCAAGCGCAATTAACGCAAATGTATAGCCGGTAACAGAATTTAATGTATCCGATTGATAAAGAAGCGGTATCAAATTTTGCCCCGCTACGTTCGTTGGATCTGCATTCATCGCTGTCAATCCGATTACAGTTCTCGCAATATCTGTTGCCGAAAAACGATGTAAACGTTTCTCAACTTTTTTCGTAACCGACTGTACATAATTGATTTTGTCTTCCATTGGCACTGCCTGTCCTGAACGCGACAGTCCAACGGCCATCCAGTCCGTACCAATCCCATCTTGTAACATTCTTTCTGCTGTTTTAGAAATGGCCTCTTCTACTTTTTTCCTTACTTCATTGTTGTCTACATATTGATGCTCTTCTGCTTTTGTATTTTGTTCTAGCTCTGGTTCTTTTGGTTTGTTGGCTTCATCGTTTACTTCTGTCCCTGTATTTTCTTGACTTGTTCCTTCTACGCCTTTATTTTCTCGACTATCTTGTTTTTGTTCATCTTGCTGATTTTGACCCGTTTTACAAGTTCCTATTTTGTCTACAGTTTGTTGCAACGTTTCTTGATTCATATTGTTCCAATCTACAACAAAACGGTATGCGACAACGTCTCCAGAAGTTAATTTATAACTATCTGCTCCTACCATTGCTGCCTTATCGTTCACATCATATGTCCAGCCACTTGTAGCACCGCCCATTAAACCATCGATACCTTTCACAAACATACCGTATTGTGAATTTTCAGCTACTACTTTATCCCCCATGACTTTTTGTAATAAGCTGTAAGCTGTTTCCCCATCTTCAATTGACACTTCTTTCGGACAAAGAATAATGCCTCTTTGCGATTCCCCAATAATCGCAAGCGTTGCTGTTTTTCCTTCCGCAAACGTAATATGTACTGTATTTGCAAATGACACAAATACGAGCGCGACTGACATTATCGATGTCAGCAGCCATTTTTTAAATATTGCCATTCTTAATTATTCCTCCCTTTACTTACTATTGACATAAAAAAGCCCCTTCAAGAGCATACAATCTCACTTTAAAGTGAAAAATCAATTACATACTCTCTACGTATATATAGCATTTCTATTTGTATAGAAAAAACTATGTAGCTCATGAAGACGTGTAATAATATCCATTACTACAAATTCTTCTATTTTAAGGAATCGGTAAACGACGCACCCATATATTCATAAAATAATAAATTTCTGTATTATTTTACTATTGACATAAGATTTTGTCTATGTTTTATTAGATTTATTTTCTAAGATTAATAGATTATTTTTTATGTGAAAAACTTTTTATTCCATGCCTTCATAAAGCTGCTTTTCCGAAACAACCACACCATCTTCATCCGCATACACATATTGATTTGGAATCCAATCGATTACTCCAAAATGTAATGGAACTTCTGTCTCTCCCTTTCCTTCTTTTTTACTTCTTTTCGGCATCGTACCTAACGCCAAATTACCAATATTTATATTTTTTAATTCTTTGGAATCACGAACATAGCCATATACAATAATACCTGCTAATTGTCATTTTTCCGCTATACTCGCCAAATTACCTCCGAGTAATACACAATTTGTAGACGCACTATCATCCACAATGAGAACGGTTCCTGCTGGTACAGTTTTTAATGATTCTTTCACTAAAAGATTATCATCCTTTACTTTCACCGTAGCAATTTTTCCATGAAACTGTTTTTTCCATATGATTGAAAAGTTAGCTAACACACTTGTACCTCATTTTCAAAGGCATCACAAAGACCTGCTGTTTTCCATATGTTTCTCCCTTTCTTCTTTTACATGATATGTTACATATTCTTATATTTTTTTATTTCCCCTGTCTTACATTGCAAAATTTTGTATACTATACATAGAACTATATATAAGGAAGTGTACTATATGAGTAACAAAACAAATGCTTGTCGACTTCTTGACCAACATAAAATCCCGTACGATGTCCACGAGTACGAATGGGATGAAGAAAACTTAAACGCTAAGCATGTCGCAGAACAAATTGATTTACAACTAGAACAAGTTTTTAAAACATTAGTTCTTAGAGGAGACAAAACTGGGGTTCTTATGGCATGTGTTCCTGCCCATAAAGAACTGAATTTAAAAGCACTTGCGTCGGCAAGTCATAATAAAAAAGTGGAAATGGTCCACATGAAAGAAATATTAGGACTGACAGGCTATATTCGCGGAGGAGTTTCACCTTTAGGTGTGAAAAAGAATTATCCATTATATGTGGATGAATCCGCATTGAATTGGGATGTCATTAGTATTAGCGCCGGCAAAAGAGGATTACAAATTTTTCTATCTGGCAAAGATTTCATTCAAGTAAGAAATGCTATGATTGCTTCCATTGTAATATAAAAAAGGAATAGAAAGAAAACTTCCCCTCTCATGCATTGCAGATGGAACATTTAAAAATTATTTATTAATCTATCATCCGCAATCAGCGAAGGCTCGTCTTTGCTGATTTCTATTTTTATTCTACATATTGTTTACATAACATAGTTATGGTGAATATTTTCAAAGAAAAAAGAAGAAACTCCCGTTGTTTCTCCTTTTTTTATATATTCGGTACGTTATGAAAGTTTCGTTAACAATTGACTCAAGTCCTTTTTCGTTTTCGTTGTTAATGATTTCATTTTTGCTATGTCTATTTTTTGTTTCTCCGCTCCTACAATTAATGGATATATACTTTGGCCGATTGTTTTATAATCAGTTGGATGTGAAGCCTCTAACTCTTTTTCAACTACATCCCATTTTTCATTTATTTGTTTTCCCAGCTTATTTACGGTATCTAATTTGGGGTTTGCTGCTAAATGTTTATCCAAACTTTCAACAAGTTGAACAACTTCTTTTACATTTGTTTTGACAGTTACACCTTGCTTCGTACCTTTTGTTGTTTTCCCATTTGTCGTTTGATCTGCCGACTTTGTACTTGTCTCTTTTTCTGTCGTTTTTCCACTCGCCGTTTGATCATCTGTTTTTACACTTGCTTCTTTTCCTGTTGTTTGATCACTCACATTTGTTTCCTTAGTCTTTTGATCTTTCTCTGTCTTTTCATTAGAGGATGTGCTTGTTTCTGTATCTTTCGTTGTAGTCGTTGCATCCGCACTTGCTGTTTTCGCATCTTCTTGGACATTTGTTTGTTCTTGTTTCACTTGATCTTTTTCTGTGGAAGTACCGCTACAAGCTGTCATAGAAAGCATTGTGCCAATCGCTACCGATGCAATTGTTATCTTTTTCATTTTCATAAAAAAGCCCCCTACATTACTAATTTATCCTCTCCCTTTACGATTCTATTTCTTCATACAAATCCCTTTCTGTCCGAACTACTTTCTTCCCGACAGTTATCTTCATATTTTTATCGAATTGCACTATGCATTCCTTGCTGATATTTGTAGATTTTTTACTCATTTAAAAGAAAAGAAAAAAGATATTGTCATATTATCAATCGTATACTTATCAAAAAATCTGCTATTTTGACAATCTCTTTATTTGATAAATAAACATCAGAAAAATCAATTTATTCACTCTGCTGATTAAAGCTTCATTTTATCACATAACATCACCATTGTTTACATAATTATATTATTAATCACTATATATCATCATCAATAATTTCTCCTGTTATTCCCCACCCTATTTCCTTACTAAGTAAGGAAATAAAACGAATTCTATCTATTAGCTCTACATTCACGCTATTTGCAATGAGTCCTTGTTTCAGTGCTATTTTTGCCACTTATAATCCTTTCCCTTTTCATTAAGTAAAAAATAAATCCTCTGCATACATGCAGAGGATTTATTTTTTACTTAATATTTGCTAAAATACGTTCCGCACCTAATTGTATACTTCGAGTAATAATTCCATTCATAATGGTAAATGCAATGAATAGAATGATAAACATCCCCCACATACCAACTTCAAAATAGAAAAATAATGCGCAAACTCCACCTACAATAACTAGATCCATTAAAATATTGGCAAGGAAGTTCCATAATGTTGTATATCTATTCTTAAATAATTTTTGCTCTGAGTCCCAATGTATATCCGCAGTTTGTGCATCCCAACGTACACCAATTATATTTGTGAACCACAAACCATTGGCACTAAGCAATATCCATAATAATGTAAAGAGTGGTGAAATACCGCCAAAAATCGTCAAAACAGCTCCAAATACAGCTAATATTGTTATATTCACAAACCATGCTGTAAATACTTTTGCCAAAAAGACATCTGATGCTTTTACTGGTAAATAACGATTCACATACCATGAACTTCCGTCTCTAGAAAAAGAAGTTGTAGCAATAACATTACTCCCCATTAAAAATAACCCAGCACAAAAACCAGTGCCTAGCGCTAAACTAGACCACTCTGGATTTTTTACAAACTTCGAAATCCACGTTAAGTTTCCATCTTGTACGAAAATAATAAAGAAAAACATAATTGGCAGAACAAAGGTGTTCACGATACAATTGATAAAAAATTGTGGAGTTCTAAATAAAATTTTGAACTCTTTTTTTATATATGCTTTTATGTGTGAACTTTGTACAGTCGATTTTTTAAAATTTTCTGCCGAAATACGTTCTTTTTTTGCCGTACTGGTTGAAAGCCCGATAACTCCTTTTAAATATGTACGTTGTGCAACATAGAAAAACAACACGAAAAAGGAAAATGAAATCACTGCAAAAAGGAATACATAAACAATTCCTTGCCAAGATGCATTTTCTATTAATCCCATCGCTCCGAAATATGTTGTTGGAAAATAATTCGTGATTTGAACCAATAAGGAGGATTGATGCTCAGCAAAATAGTTGGCTACCATATCTTCTGACGCTACATTTTTGTTTCTCCATTGCATAAATATATTAATGCCTACAATCAATAATAAGGTTACTAATCCAATGAATATATTACCTCTATCTTTATTTTTCGCAACGTTTGTATATCGCATAAGCAATGTCATTAAAAGTGAAGCAAGTACAAGTGGAATGATTGGGAAAAAGATATAAATGATTAGAACGTATACATAATACGTAATAAATGCACCACTCTGTATTCCATAAACAATGAAAATAGGAAATAAAATAAATGATGCCATTACATATTGTGCAATTAATACAGTAATAAATTTTGCAGTAATAATTTGAGCTGGCTGTAAAGGTAATGGTAATAACGTTTCAACGTCATTATTATAATAAAATACAGTTAAAATATTCGTAATACTAATCACAAATACCCATATGCTCGCAACAGCCAATCCCATACCAAGCAGCAACGTTTCTTGCCCAAACGCTTTCATTTGTACATACATCCCATATGTAAGTGGTCCAATAAATATGAATCCCGCAAATAATAGCGCTACAAAGGAAAAGACATACGCCCATCGTTTCTTTTTATCTGTTATAATGTCAGCATAATTTAATTTCAACAGTACCTTTGTTAATGTCCAAATTTTATTCATTTCCTGTCATCTCCAAGAACATTTTTTCAAGGGACTCATTCGATTTAAAATGATCTCTCATTTCTGTTAAATTCCCTTGAAACTGTAAGCTCCCCTTATTAATAATCGCAACGCGGTCGCATAACTTCTCTGCTACTTCCAATACATGCGTAGAGAAGAATACTGTTTTTCCTTTATCGGCATGTTCTCTCATCATTTGTTTTAAAGTAAACGCTGATTTAGGATCTAATCCTGTCATCGGTTCATCCAAAATCCATACATCTGGATCATGAAGAAGAACACCAATAATAATGATTTTTTGTCTCATTCCATGCGAATAACTTTGAATTTGATCAGATAAAGCATTGTATAAATCAAATCTTTCTGCTAACGATTGAATCTTTTCTTGCCGAACGTTATGTGGCACCTCATACATATCCGCCATGAAATTTAAATATTCAATCCCTTTCAAGCGTAAAAACATATCGGGACTATCTGGAACATAACCGAAAGTTTTTTTCGCCTCCAACGGTTCTTGTGCCACATCTTTTCCATTAATTGCAATTGTCCCTTTATCAATTGTATGAATACCTGTAATCATCTTAATCGTTGTTGATTTCCCTGCACCATTTGGACCTAAAAAACCAAAAATTTCTCCATCTGAAACTGTTAAGTTTAAGTCTTTTACTGCATATGAATTCTCATTATAACTTTTCGAAACATTCGAAATTTCAATCATACCATTCAATCCTTTCCTCTATTACAAGTATTACTAGTATTACTTGTAATATGGTATATTTATTATATCATAGTTATATCTTGTAATTTTAATATTTTTTATTTTCACGCTTTCTTAACCATAAAAATAAATATATAAACCTAAACCAACAGTTAACACAGCTGCAAGTAGAAGATAAATCATCGTAAGTCTCCTAATATTCCCCTTCGTTTCTTTACTATAATGTTCATCCCCTTTCCTACCTATCATAACTGTTCCAATTACAGTTACTACTACAAATCCCAGCATAAGTATCACTAATTGTTTCATATTTTCTTTCCCCTCCTCCACAACTATTTTATGTTATTCTTTTTATTTATCATGCTTATATTGTATCATTTCCCCAAACTTTCAATCTTCTTTCTTTATCATCTATTATGTGAAATAAATCCAATTATTACTAATACTTAGTAAAAAATGTGATATATTTATAACATAAAGTTATATATCATCTAAAAGGAGGTTATACATGAAAACGACATGGATCAAATATCTTGGATTCCTTGGCTTCTTCGGCTTCCTAGGGTTCTTTTATTATAAAGGATTGTTTAGTATGTTTTGTTTCTTTTCCTTTTTTACAACTTATAGGAAGGTCAAACACGATGAACTCTTTGAACAAATTGTTAATAAAGCGTGTCGAAATGCGTTTATCGTTTCATTATTGGCAACGGCTATCATTCTATTTATAGAAATTCTACTCCCAAATTCACCTTTACAAGAACTCGATATCGCTATCGTTTTCGGCTTACTGATTCTCACATTCAGCTTCTCTATTTATGCTTACGATATACCAATGGATGAAATGGAAGATACACCATGGCGTTCATAACGAAAATAAAAGAAGCTCGAGCGAGGTTACATATGACACAAGAAGATCTAGCAAAGCGAGTTGGTGTGCGCCGAGAAACGATAAGCCATTTAGAGAAAGGCAAATATAATCCTTCTTTACAACTCGCACATGATATCGCCAAAACATTACAGACTACAATTGATGAAATATTTATATTTGACGAATAACTTCTTCATATACAAACGAAGAGGATGCTATACAACATCCTCTTCGTTTGTTTTTCTCATCCTTACTTCTCTAATAACAATTCTTTCATTCTATCCAATTGTTCATTTGTGAAACCTAAGCCGTTCTTAGCATAGTTTTCTATATTTCTATATTTATTATACATTTCATCAATCGCTGCTTGTAAGTATTCAGCACGAGCCTCAAACATTGCACCTAATATCGCTTTACTCTCTTCACTCTGTAAATTTGCGCCTAACAGTTCCATCATTTTTTGATTTAATTGTTCGCGAAATCCATTACTTAATAAATAATCTTCCATTACCGTTTTTTCTGGAACACCAAGCAGAAGTAATAGTAAAGCTGAACCAAAGCCAGTGCGATCTTTACCAGCTGTACAATGATTAACGAGCGGTAAGTTTTCCGGATTTTGCGCAAGTTGCAAAAACTTCACAAACGCTTCATTTCCAGTTACAAAGTCTTTATTCATTTTCACCAAATATTCACCTGGCTTTCCTAACTTCGATACATCGCCCACTTGGAAAAATTCATTTATATTTAAATCTTTTGCTAAGTCTTGCATAACTGGTAAGCATACTTGTCTAACACCTTGAATGCGAGGATTCGGCTTATGTTTCACTTCAAAATCTGTCCGGTAATCACAAATTAATCTCAAACCAGATTGTTGTAAATAATCTATATCAGTCTCTGTTAAACCAGCTAATTCTTCCGAACGAAATATTTTCCCCCACTTTACTCTGCGTCCATCTGTCGTTTCATATCCCCCTAAATCTCGGAAATTAAATGCTCCTTGAAGTGGTAACCTGCGTTCGGCCACTGTAACAGCCTGCCCATTACTCCCTACTAATCGAAAGTAGGGACGCGCATTGTCGCTTGGACTTTCAATTGTACATGATGATTGTCCCGATACTCTCAATAACAATTCACCATTTTCTTCAATTCCTTCTGAAACAGTATCCCAATATATACGAACTTCCTCCGGCCCCTCTTCCCATTGTATATGTAACATATTCTCTTCATTTCGCTCAACACTAGCATGTAACCCAGTTCTTTGCTGTTTCATTATTTCATCAACTCTTTCTGCGTATTGTTTATATATTATTGTATTACATAAATGCTATTTTTGTCCCAATTACCGTTCTTTCACAAACTAAACATTTTTTGTTATACACATTTAGCTTGTACTTCTGCATGAACAAAGTTGTCCTTGAATATATAGAATACTAGAAAACATTGTACAATTAAAGAAAAGAGGAGGTTCACCTTTGAATATCCAAACGCTGCAGCAACAACTGGAACTCATTCAACAAAATGATTACTCACAAATGCAACATTTCGATATAGATGAGTTGCTCCTAGGTATGATGCAGCATATCGGGACAACTGATAGCTATATTCGCAATCAATTAATATATGAGTCTTTTTCTCATTTTATCCAACATCACTTTCTGTCCCACGATCAATTAGAACTATTATTGACAACATGCCTTAGTGAAGAGTATTTATATTTCGAGATATCATCTCCACATACTGATGGGGTATTCACTCGTTCTTATACAGCGTTATTAATTGCTTTAATTATTCAATTTGATAATGTTCATACATTTCTATTGCCCGAAACCATACTAGAAATAAAAGAAAAACTTATTACATGTATGAATTTAGAATCAGACTTCCGAGGACATATCGAACAAAAGGGATGGGCTCATAGTATCGCACATATTTCAGACGCCTTTCATCAACTTGTTCAAAACCCTCACATATCCGGTCCGTGCTATGAAGAAATCATTCATTGCTTGTTAAATAAAATATTCATTCACTCGACTGTATATTACAATAATGAAGATGAAAGAATTGCTACTCCTCTTTTAGCTATGCTATATTGTGATTTTCCAAAGGAAGCGTTTTTCACCATCTTATATAAGAAAATGAAGCGACTACCTCAAATTCGAAAGCGCCTATCCCTTGATGAATATTGTATGCTATGCGCCAATATAAAAACTTTTTTACGCACATTACTTTTTCGAACAAGAGAAGATCCTCATCTTACCTCACTTTCTAACCGAGTCGATAAAATACTACGAGAATTTCCGCAGTATTATTGAAACATTACATACATGAAAACATAATTTGTTTATAATTTATATAAAATACAGCGTGCATAAGAAGCATGTATTTTACTTTTTCTTGATAAAACAGGACGACGAAAATGGTGTTCAATGAAAATATGTGGCAATCGAAACAAAGTTACGAAACATATGCATAACAAAAGAAAGTAAGGGAAAGTCTGTCACTCCCTTACTTTTTTTTTTTACTTACCTCCTCTACATTCTCTTTACAATCCAACTATTCACCCCTAAAAAATTTTAAATATGTGCTCTTTCCTACCGTCGTATTTTCCGTATGGATTACACACATATTTATCTAATAAACATTCACTTTCTGTTTTGTCCAGAAGGAATCTCATTTATTTTGTCTAAATATATATAGATTCACAAAATATTCATTCATCTTTGGAGGATTTTTTCATGGTTAAATATATTTCCATTTTAGGTTCAACTGGTTCAATCGGTACATCTGCATTGGATGTAATTGCTAACCATCCTGAACATTTTCAAATTATCGGCTTAACAGCCAATCATAATATTGAACTTCTTGAAAAACAAATCGAAGCATTTCATCCTCGCATTGTATGCGTTGGTACAAAAGAATTAGCAACTACGCTTCGTCAGCGAATCTCCGGCAACATAAAAATCACATATGGTCCTGATGGATTAATTGAAGTTGCAACACATCCTGATACAAACCTTGTTCTTACTTCTGTTGTTGGTATTTCAGGTCTTCTTCCTACAATTGAAGCATTAAAAGAAAAGAAAGATATTGCGATAGCTAACAAAGAAACATTAGTAGCTGCAGGTCATATTGTTACTGATCTTGCTAATCAAAATAATTGTCGCTTAATTCCTGTCGATAGTGAACACTCCGCTATTTTCCAATGTTTAAATGGAGAAAACAGTCAAGAAATTGAAAAGTTAATTATTACCGCTTCGGGAGGCGCGTTTCGAGAGAAAACACGGGAAGAAATGGCGATGCTAAAAGTCCAGGATGCCTTAAAACATCCCAATTGGTTAATGGGGGCAAAATTAACGATTGATTCAGCTACATTAATGAACAAAGGTTTTGAAGTTATGGAAGCACGTTGGCTCTTTAATATTCCTTATGAAAAAATGGATGTTCTCATTCATCCCGAAAGTATCATTCATTCCTTAGTTGAATTTGTAGATGGATCCGTCATGGCCCAACTTGGTGCGCCTGATATGAGAATACCTATTCAATATGCTTTTCATTATCCAACTAGATTACAATCGAACTATAAAAAACTAAATTTATTGGAAGTTGGTAACTTACATTTTGAAAAACCAGATTTCAAGAAATTCCCTTGCTTATATTATGCTTATGAAGCTGGAAAACTTGGCGGTACAGCCCCTACTGTCTTAAATGCAGCAAATGAAATCGCAAATGCTCGATACTTACAAAATGACATTTCATTCTTTGATATCGAAAAAACAATTTACTCTACACTTGAAGCTCACGATACGATTATCAATCCTTCTTTAGAAGCAGTATTAGCAGCAGATAATTGGGCACGTGAATATGCACAGCAATGCATAAAGAAAGCGAAACTTTAATAAGTAAGTTTCGCTTCATCCCTCATTAATTATTCATCTTCACCAATCGTGCTTGGATGAGCGACCTTACTCCTATCGAAATTTGTGGTAGACGTCTTATTATCTATAAAAGTAGAACACTTAATCATTCAAAATCTTATCCAAACCATTTCATACACAATTATTCAAATAAATTTTCTTAAAGGAGAGACACATATGATTTCTAAATTAAATCCAGCTTCTATTGAAATGGCAGAAGCTATTCTTGCTATTCAAATTCCGGCTTATGAAATTGAGGCAAAGTATATAAACAGTCATGCCATTCCGCGTTTATATGACCGCGTTACCGATATTCAAAATTGTGAAGAAACCTTTTATGGCTATTTCTTAGCACACACATTAGTAGGTTTTATTTCATTTACAAACGAGGAATCTTTCGTCGATATCCATCGACTCGTCGTATCACCAAACTATTTTCATAGAGGAATTGCTACTGACTTATTACTTCATCTATTCCAACTCTTCCCTCATATACATACATATATTGTACAGACAGGCAAAGCAAACACGCCTGCCCTTTCTCTATATAAAAAGCACGGATTTATTGCAACACAGAATATTTTGTTACCGGATGGAACACCTCTTGTAAAGTTAAAAAAATCTAAAAAAAATGAATAGTTTGACTTAATTTCTTTTGTATGTTATTTTTTTAATTATAAAACCTTTTGCTGAATCCACTATGTGGAGCGGGGGACCCATTTTTGTAGCATTTGCTACTTGGGGCGAATCTTTTTAAGTAGGGAAACTCTCACTTCCCGAGTCCGACAGCTAACCTCGTAAGCGTAATGGGAGAGGGAAGGTGCTTTTTACTGATGTTACACAGCATTCCTCCTTAACTATAAATGATTTGGAATCGATGTCACAAGAAACCTATATTTATAGTAAAGGAGACTCGTACAATGTTACGTTTATCAGATCATGAAATAAAAATGATGGAACAGCGTGTTCGATTGGAACAACAACGTACGTATCAAGCAAATAAAATGGTTAACAACTTGCATCACAAATACTTTTTCCAGCACATTTTTCAGCCAAAAAGATAGAGTAACAATCAAAAAAATATACAAGTAGAAAAAAGCTTTGCACCATATTGCAAAGCTTTTTTCTTTTCAAGATTAACCATATCCCCCCCTTTTTTTCGCTCGATATTTTTTCACTTTCGCAATCGTTCCGCATGCTCTCCCTTCTTTTCCTCCCGCATACATCCCGCACCAGCGCTTACTTCCATTGCGAGAATGATCATAAAAGACCCAGCGACAATCTGGACATGCTTTTAATCGACTCCACTTTCCTTCCTCAACTGCTACTAAAATAATGTGTAATAGGATTGTGTAAAAATTCTTTTCCCCTACTGGTTCATATGTAATCGCATCCATATTTTCTGTTATACACACACGAAATGGATATTTTTCAAGCCATTGTTGCAATGAGCCTTTTTCCTCAACTATAAAGCGAAGTTCATCTCGAAACTGTTTTAGTTCATCCACTGTCCCAAAAGAAATCTCTTCATCCCAATGCCTTTTCGTAAAACGAAGTACATCTTCTATCGTATGAAGCTCGTCCACTTCCTCCCTTGTATCGTTTGGAATTCTCCACGTATTTAAAAATCTCCTGACAATTTCTAATTGTTCTGGAGCTTCTTGACTTTGATTCAAATACACTCACCATCTTTCCAAAATTTACTTTTTTCTGACTTTGTGTATAATTATAGTATAAAACAGTTAACCATTAAAATGTTTTAATGGTTACATTTTCGGAGGAGACTTTATGAAAAACTTTTCAACACCCATACGCATTATACTGATTTCTTCATTCTTTATGTCATTTGGATACTTTGCAGTATACGCTTTTCTTGCCATTTATTTAACGAATTTCTTACATTTTTCTGCTTTGCAAGTTGGAACCATTTTAACAATTATTATTATTACTTCACGAATGATCCCTTTCCTTTCTGGCATTATTGCCGATAAGTTTGGTTACATGATTATGATGATTGCCGGCTTACTATTAAGGGGGGGTGGTTTTATTTTCCTAGGAATATTTTCAGAGTTTCATACGATTGTACTTTCTTCTTCGCTTATCGGGTTTGGAACTGCTCTTTATGAACCAGCAGCTCGCGCCGTATTCGGCTCACAACCCGCGTACCTGCGCAAAGATTTATTTACATACTTAAATCTCGCTTTTAACAGCGGCGCGATGCTTGGTCCAATTGCTGGTACTTTATTACTCGCATGGAACCCTTTATATCCATTTATACTTACTGGATTTATGATGTTATTATTGGCTATTATGTTTATTTTTCTTAAACCTCACTTCCAAGTTTCTACTGAAAATATACATCTTTTATCTGGTTTAAAAAACGTTTTCGAAAACAAACATTTTCTCTCCTTTTCATTCATTATGATTTTCTTTTACATTATGTTTACGCAGCTTACCGTTGCTCTTCCACTTTATATGACCTATATTAGTCATAGTACAAAGCTAGGTGGACTTGTTGTTACAGTAAATGCCATTACAGGTGTTTTATTTATGATTCTATTTCGAAAGGCATTTCATCGTTACAACACCCTTTCAATTGTAAAATGCGGCGTACTATTAATGGGACTTTCTTTTTTACTTATCCCTTTATTGTCCCATCCGTATTGGCTATTTAGCTGCGTGATTTTATTTACCATTGGTGAAACACTTGTATTACCTAACGCCGATATTACAATTGCAAATTATAGTAATGAATCTTATACAGCAACATATTTTGGCGTCTATCAACTTTCTCTTGCGATTGGCTTTATCGTTGGAAGCTATACCGGCACATTGTCTACATCACAAAATGAAGGAACCTATGCCCTTTGGATCATCTTTGGCACACTAGGTATAACAGGGTTTATGTTGCTTTCTCTTTTACAAAAGTTTGGACAAAAACAAGAAAAAGATTTCATTCAAGATATGTAAAACCACTCATTTTACCTATATAAAAAGTCATCATTTTGAAACAGTGCAAGCAAAATGATGACTTTCTCTTTTTTATCAAGCGAAACTTTCATTATTCATAACTTATCTTCGTTTCACTTAATTCCTTACTATGTAACACTAGCAAAATAATTACCGTTTCGCTCTAATAGGTACACAAATTTCACAAAGATGGTTATCAACCATCTTTTTCATGTATCGCTCAAAAACTGGTCTTGTATCTATTTCATAGTCGCTATTTAGCAAGTTAGAAAAGATTTCAATCCATGCTTTTTGAATCGCCTCTGCCGTATGCTCTACTTCATAAATCGCATATTTCCCGCCGGGTAATTCACTTTCCGCAACAAAATCGTCAATTGGTTCATTTTTTTCAATAACGATGCAAGCATCATAACGACAACTTTCAGGTGGCGTTATTTCTGGATTGTCATGCGAAATTCCTAATACAATCGCCGTTTCATCTAAATGTTTTTTCTCCGCAGCCCAATTTTTTAATTTCTCCATCGTTTGCACGTTACCAAACCCGTATGGACCAACTTGTCGCACATATGCAATTCGATATTTTGGTAAGTTCTCAATCTTACTATTCATATAGCCTTTCTCCCTTTTAGACATATTTACTACAAATCAAAGATTATCATGATTTAAAAATTTAATCATCTTAATTTTTAAAATTTTTATACACCTAATATAATGAACTTCCCTAATTTACACATCACAATAAAAGCGTCGTTTTATCTATAAAACAATATTTTTTATTAAGATATAAAAAACACCTTTTAGCCTAACTAAAAGGTGTTTTTCAGTGTTATTAATGAATATCATGTTTTTTGAAGTTACCGCCTTTTACTTCCGCTACATCGTATACCGTAACAAAAGCATCTTTGTCGATTTCATGAATAAGTTCCTTCATTTTACTTTCTTCTAAACGGTTAATCACACATGTGATTTCTTTAAATTGTTCCTTTGAATAACCGCCATATACTTCATTATAGGTTGCACTTCGTCCTAAGCGTTCTCGAATTGTTTCTACCATTAAATCTGGCTCTTTCGTAATAATTTTAAATGTTTTCGATCCGCTTAAACCAACTTCAACAATGTGGATTACTTTAGATGCAATAAAATACGCAATGGCTGACAGAATCGCCCCTTGAAGGCCAAACACCGCTGAAACAAAGATAAAAACAAACATATTTAAAAACAAAATTAAATCACTTGTCCCAAACGGTAATTTACGAGACAATAATACAGCTAACATATCAATTCCATCTAATGCGCCGCCATTACGAAGAGCGAGCCCCATCCCAAATCCTATAATAATACCACCAACAACGGTAACTAGCAATGTATCTCCTTCAATAATCGTTGGAATTTCATGCATCAGGATCGTACCAATCGCAAGTGAAGCAATACCGATAATGGAAAAAATAGCAAAACTTTTACCGATTTGCTTATATCCTAACCAAACAAACGGAATATTAATGACTCCAATTAGCATCCCTAATGGTAACCCAAATAGTTGTGAGCTAACGATACTTAAACCTGTTACTCCCCCATCCGATACGTTATTTGGAATTAATACCGCTTCTAATCCGTATGCTGTGATGAATGCCCCAATAATAATCATCAATACTTTCAAACATATTTTTAGCTTCTTGGGCTTGTGTGTGTTGATTTGACTCATGTTGTTTCCTCGCTTCAAACTTATTTCTCTTTTGCTTATGTTGATTGAATCTGCTAGATTCTATTTTAACATATTATTAACAAACTACCTACCACCTACATTACCTTGAAAGGGAATGTTTCTAGTACATAGAAGCGTATTTACTTAACCAGTAACTACAAACGCCGCTTACGATAGAGCATACGTTCAGAACAAAGTAACCACTTTACTTGACCTAAAAAATAAGCTGCCTATAAGCCAGTTTACCAACTTATAGGCAGCCACCCCTCTTATTTTTTATAATCCCTAGCTCAAATTGAATATGTTTTATTTAACTTGCTTATATATGTTTATTTTCAAATACAAAACCTTAGTTTAACTATACACAGCTTCTTTCTTGCTTAAACCAAGTGTCTTAGATGTTGATGTATGAATTTCTTGGAAAAGTTTTGGATTTTCTACTAATGAAATACCATAGGAAGGAATCATATGTTTTATTTTTTCTTCCCATTTTTCCATATATTGCGGGAAACATTTTTCTAACACTTCAAGCATAACATTAACAGCTGTAGAAGCACCTGGAGAAGCACCAAGTAATGCAGCGATTGATCCATCAGCAGCACTAACAACTTCCGTACCAAATTGAAGCGTTCCTTTTCCACCAGTTTCAGTATCTTTAATAACTTGCACACGTTGGCCTGCTACCACTACGTCCCAATCTTCCCCTTTCGCATTCGGAATAAATTCGCGCAACTCTTCAATACGCTTTTCGTTCGACAGCATCACTTGTTGAATCAAATATTTCGTCAATGCCATCTCTTTTACACCTGCAGCGAGCATAGTAAGTACGTTATTTGGTTTTACAGAACCTAATAAATCAAGATTTGAGCCCGTTTTTAAAAATTTTGGTGAAAATCCAGCAAACGGTCCAAACAACAATGTCTTTTTATTGTCAATATATCTTGTATCAAGATGCGGAACAGACATTGGTGGAGCACCAACTTTCGCTTTTCCGTATACTTTCGCATGATGTTTCTCAATCACTTTTGGATTGTTACATACCATAAATAGTCCACTTACTGGGAATCCGCCGATATGTTTTGATTCAGGAATTCCTGTTTTTTGTAGTAAAGGTAAACTTCCACCGCCAGCACCAATAAAGACGAACTTTGCAGTATGATATTCAATTTTACCATTGTTCATATCATGAACTTTTACTTCCCATAATCCATTTTTCATGCGTTTAATATTTTCAACACTATGTTTATAATTTAATTCAACATTCTTGTTTTGTAAGTGTTCAAATAACATGCGTGTCAAAGCACCAAAATTCACATCTGTTCCAGATTCCATTTTCGTTGCTGCGATCGGTTCATTTGATGTACGCCCCTCCATAATAAGCGGCATCCATTCCATTAATTTTTCAGGGTCATCTGAAAATTCCATTCCTTGAAATAGCGGAATATTTGATAGCGCTTTAAAACGTTTTTTCAAAAATGTTACATTTTTTTCCCCTTGTACTAAACTCATATGAGGTATCGGCATAATAAATTTCTGTGGATTACGAATCAGATTGCTATTCACAAGATAGGACCAAAACTGTCTAGAAAGCTGAAATTGCTCATTAATTTTGAGGGCTTTTTTAATATCTATAGATCCGTCAGGTTTTTCGGATGTATAGTTAAGCTCACAAAGTGCAGAATGGCCTGTACCCGCATTATTCCATTCATTCGAGCTTTCTTCCCCTGCGCCCTCAAGTTTTTCAAACATTTTAATTTCCCATTCAGGTGCTAACTCTTTCAGTAATGATCCTAAAGTTGCGCTCATGATTCCAGCGCCAATTAAAATAACGTCTGTTTTTTTCTGCATGTTGCTCATGATAATCTCTCCATCCCCTATATTGGCAAAAAAGAATCGGCATCTATGCTCAAATATAAAAAGCAATATGCCCCCTAGGCCCCACCTAGGAATATATCTTTTTTGTCTCAATTATAACCATCTCATACTCTATTATAATAATTAATAGACTAAAATATCTAGTATTATCTGATAATTATTTATAGACTAAAATATCTGGTATTATTTTATGATGATAATTCGTCAAACGCGAATACATTCTTTAGAAACTTAAAGTGAACAAAAAGAAGAGAAACTGAAAAGCTTCTCCTCTTTTTAAGATGCGTGATCTTTCTTTTTCATTAATGTTCTTTTTTTCATTGCTTTCGTTAAATATCCACCTTTAAAAGAACGAATTTCATAAGAAGACATGAACGCTTTCGGCGCAATTCTGTTCACAATTTCCAACAGCTCTTGTTCTCTTGAACGCTTCGCCACAATGTCTAATCGATAACGAACAGAATTAATTCCTTCCCCTTCAAACAATGTAACACCAAATCCCGCATTTCTTAATTCATCCACTAGTTCATTACAGCGATCTAACAAACTAACATGATACGTAATATAACCGATAGCTAATTTATTTTCTATATAACCACCTAATAAAAGACCGGCACTAAAACCAATTATATAGGCTACAATATTCATCCAATTTGATAAATCTTGAAATACAATCCCTAAACTTATAATATAGATTGCACCTTCGAGTAAACCAACACCAGCAGCGGATCTTGTTTGATTTTTTACAAGCAAAATCGTCCGGATTGTTAAAACAGGAACATAAATAATTTGAAGTACAAAAATCAGTAACGCTTGTAACATATATATCCACCTCTTTTCAAAAAGTCTTTTGTCATCATAACATACAAAAGCTCGAGAAAGCGATGGTTTTCCCTAACATTTTTTAAGAATTTTCTTACACGTCACATAGCGCTCTTTATGTAGTACCCTTTCTATTTTTTCTTGTTTTCTTCTTTCACTAATTGCATGTTTGCATAAGCTAAGTTTGCAATCATCAAAAAGTGACCTCCTAAAATTCCCGTTCCAAATGCCCACATTTCCATTTCATGTTCGATTTCATACATAATAATGGCTCCTAATATCGCAGCTGCAAAACGATTTAAAATGCCGATTCCAGGAACTCGTTTCTTCAATATAATATTTCGTCCTATTTTCTCAACTCGTCTAGCTAATAGCCAAAGACAATATGCACTTACTGCTAATCCAATCCCAAAGCCGGTTACTTGTTTGGAAAACGGAGTAATCGTTCCTATAAGTAGCAAACTACTAAAAATCATATACAATTGCAATCGATAAACGCGCAATGCCATTTGAATCAACAATATCCGCTCCTAGTTATCAATTTTATTTTTCTTTTGATTCAGAAAGAAAGCAGCAACCTAAACAGTTGCTGCTTGTTCTTGTTGTTGATCAATTTTCCGAATTTCAATGCGCTTAATTTGATAAGAATCTTTTTCAAGCACTTTAAATTCATAATTCTCTGCTTCCACACATTGTCCTTCTTCAATCTCATGATTTTGCATCATAATCCAACCGCCAATTGTATCTACATCTTCTTCCTCAATGTGTAGACCAAATAAATCTTTCACTTCTGAAATCAACACTTTTCCATCCACAATCTTATGATGTTCATTTACGTGTTGGATTGGCGGATCTTCATCTTCATCATATTCATCACGAATTTCCCCAACAATTTCCTCTAATATATCTTCAAGCGTTACAATTCCAGCTGTTCCTCCGTACTCATCATATAATACAGCCATCGGAATTCGCTTCTTCTGCATTTGTAGAAGTAAATCATGAATTGGAGTTGTTTCCATCACTTCAATAATTGGGCGCATATACGCACGAATGGATGATAAATCTTTCGTATCATTGTTCATATATCGAATAAAGAAATCTTTTACGTTAACCATACCGATAATATCATCTTTATCCTCTCCAAAGATTGGATAACGTGTATATCGCTCATTTTGGATAATTTTCATGTGTTCTTCTACTGAATCTTCAAGATAAAAGCCAACAATCTCTGTTCGTGGCACCATTATCTCTTTAGCAATGCGGTTATCGAATTCAAAAATGTTATTTACATATTTATATTCTGCTTGGTTAATTTCTCCACTTTCATAGCTCTCCGAAAGAATAAGACGTAATTCTTCTTCCGTATGTGCTACGTCATGTTCAGAAGCTGGTTTTAAGCCAAATAAGCCTGTTACAACACGAGCAGAGCTATTTAGCATCCAAATAAACGGATACATCACTTTATAAAATATCATTAAAGGTCCAGCAAATAATAAAGTGATCCTTTCAGCCTTTTGAATTGCCATTGTTTTCGGAGCTAGCTCTCCAACTACAACATGCAAATATGTCATAATCATAAACGCAAGACCAAAAGTTAACACATGTGAAATGGAAGGGGTTAAATTCCACTTTTCAAACAATGGACGCAATAATTTTTCTATCGTCGGTTCACCTAGCCAACCAAGTCCCATTGCTGTAACTGTAATCCCTAGTTGACAAGCAGATAAATATTCATCTAAATTCGTTGTTACTTTTTTTGCTGCTAGCGCACCACGTTTGCCTTCCGCAACAAGCTGATCAATGCGACTTGAACGTACTTTTACAATCGCAAACTCCGCTGCTACGAAAAATCCAGTAAATGCGATTAAAATCGCAACCATGACTAAATTAAATATCTCCAATGAATCCCCTTAGTAAAAAACTAAGGTGTTCACCTCCTGTATACTATAATGTTTTCTCATTTACGTTTCTTTTCTTTAGAAAACATAGCGCTATACAGAAATTAAAGGGGATAGATACAATTTACACTATAAAAACATCATTAGTGTTTGCATCAAAGCTGTCGTTTGACCAGATAAAGATTTTGATATTTTTTCTCGTTGTGAATCAGTCAATCCATCTAACAGAGGTTTTAACTGTGTTAATTCTGTTTCTAATCGCTGGATATGTTCTGTCACTTCGTTCACCTGTTTCGAAACGTGTTCATTGATACCGAGCAGCTTTTTCTTCTCCTCGATCCTCTCTTTAATCTCACAAAGCGGCATATGCATTTCTTTGCATTTCTCAATAAATTGTAGTGTTTCAAATGCTGTCTCGTCGTAATAGCGATAATTGGATTGAGATCGCTCCGCTTTTAAGATACCTAGATTCGTATAATAATCAATCGTTCGTTTCGAAACATGAGCCAAGTGAGCCAACTGTCCGATTCGATACACCTTCCCAACGATCTTCCCCCCTCATTTATATTAAGAACATCATACAATACATAAACTGTACAGTCAAACGTGATGGTTTATTATTCACAATATATGCTAACATTTCATTCCAAATGTCACCTGTATTCTATGATTTCCTTCTATTTGTAAAGGTAGTATCTTTCTATTTATGTTACCATTAATTTATAAATATTCACACAATAGGGGGATCTCTATGGCATTGGACATGAAAGAAAACTGGCAAACATGCAACAATTCACTACAATTAGATTCGGAAGCTTATATTTGTACGTATGAATGTACATTTTGTGCTCCATGTACTGAAAACACGCATCATATTTGTCCAAATTGTGGAGGTGAATTAATACGTAGACCAAAGAAAAAGAAACATCTATTTAAAAATCCCTTTTAATGTATCACCAATTATAGTAGCTAAATATTCATAACCCTGCTCACTAAAATGCAATCCATCCCGTTCTTCATTCTCTAAAAATCTTTTATAATTGGATTCTTGTATCATAAGAGAATGTAAATCTAGAAAATGACTTTTTGTTTCTTTCGCTACTTCTTCCATCACCTTTGCATACTGCTTTAATACTTCATTTGTTCTCGCAAGTTGTCTTTCTTCATCGACTGGCGCAGGACTAATAAGAAGTACCTTTTCTGGAGAAATGCTTCGTACAATTTTTGTTACATTTTCTTTATATTCTTCCTTTGGCACTTGCTTATAAAATGCCGCATCATTTGTCCCAAAAAAGACCGTTACAAAGTCTGGGTTCAAAGATAAAACATCCTCTTCTATTCTTCTTAAAGCATCAAATGTATCATCACCAGGAACTCCGGCATTTACAACTTTCCACTCTGGAAATTGCTCTTGTAGGCGCGGTGTTAACCGACGCGCACCATTCCAAAATGTTTCATCGGCTGTAATGCTATCACCAAAACATACGAATGTATTCATTTTTCTCTCTCCTTATTATTACATACCCTACTTATTGTACCACCATCCATAACACCATTCCCAATCAATTGTTCAATGATTTCTGAAACATTCATTTTCCCCATTCCTACTTCACAAATAGATTTAGAATTACCATAATGAAACCACCTTATCTATGATTAGACAATTATGAGAAAAAACCTTTAGAAATCCTTGTATTATATAAAAAAAATACGATTTGTTTTTATTGATAATACAGTAGCGAATATATTTTCATTCTTCTGCTTCTCATCATATGCTGTCACTTCGCTCAACTTCACAAATCCCCCTCTTCGCTTTTATATTTAAAAAATACGGGAATAATAAAAAAATACTTTGAACACATAGGAGGCATTGTATGAAACCTGATTTCTTGCAAGCAATTCAAAACGCTGTTGGTCACATTGAACACATTCATATCGAAGAAAGCGGAGCGGACAGCTTACTCATTCATCATGATGATCCGAATAAACTAACACAAGTTGCGAAAACATTAGAAAGTCAAAACTTCTATTCTGCAATAAGACATAATGGACAAACATCATTTATTGAAGTCATCAACAAATGAAAAAAGTTCGGTCATATCCCGAACTTTTTTATCCTTACACTGAAATTTCAAACTCTCTTACATACACTGCTGTTCCTGCCACTTCAACATGTAATACATTATCTTTCTCTGTTCTCTGCACATACACTCGTACACGTCCATCTTTGTGTATCTCCTGCCCTTGTTCAACAATACATATCATTTCCTGTTCTTTATCTTCCTTCAAAAATGTAGCATAATAGGCTCCCATTACACCAGAAGCTGTTCCTGTTACTGGATCTTCAATTGTTCCAGCATACGGTGATAAAAAATGACGACCATGCATATGCGCTTCTTCATGATACGTTTCGAAACAAAACGGATGAATAGACGCGTTAGGTATTTCTACTAAAATAGATGGAAAGATCTTATTATTTGGTTTCATCTTTTCGCAGGCAACCAATGTTTTAATAGGTACTAATAATGTCCAAACCCCTGTACTTCCATATACAATTGGTAATGTTTCATCTATATCTTCTTCATGAAGAGCGATGCTCCGTGCTACCTCTTCTTTAGAGCCATGAAATCCTTGAAACTGTGGTTCTACTTGTCGCATTCGAACATATACTTCTCCATTCCCATCTATTTCTACGCATACTGGTAAAATTCCAGCTTTCGTTTCGAGCAAAAGGCTACGGACTTCTTTCCATACTCCTCTTGTGTAAAGAGCATATATAGTAGCCACTGTTGCATGTCCACAAAGATTCATTTCATGACCTGGCGTGAAGTAACGAATCTTTATATCGGCAACATTTGAAGGGAATACAAAAGCGGTTTCGTTAAATCCTACTTTTTCCGCGATACGCTGCATCTCATAATCTGTTAATCCTTCTGCATCTAATACAATCCCTGCTGGATTTCCCATATTGGGTTTATGACTAAATGCATCATAATGAAATACCTTTATTTTCTTCATTTTGTATCCCCTCATCTTACAGACTTTTTCATACAAAAATTAATAGAAATAAACAAAGGAGCTATTCGTCGTTGAGCAGAGCCTCTCATCTTACTCTAAATTTTCATAATACCACTTACATTCATCTAACCATGCTTAAACTAATCCATCGCTGGATTACTCATTTTTCCAGTTAAAAATAAGAATGTTGATTTTTCCCTTCAAAAAGAATAGAAGTAATATAACCAATACTCACAAAGCACTCTATTCACAATCTCAGTAAAAAAACACCATATCAAATGTATACCCATTGGATTAAAATGCAAAATAAATAATTTTATTATATATTACAATATTAATGGATATGTATACAAATTGCCTATCATAACATTACTATATCCCACATTCTCCTTCTACACATGATAGATATAGAATAGCACCACACTAATGAATGGGTGAACTTGTCCACGCTCTATCATATGCTTGTCCTTTCCCAAAACAGAGAAACGCCCTCTAGCAGACACCAACACTCTTCAGATACATATTGAGGTAACATCTTGGAAACTCCCCCTATTCATTATACTGTTTCCTGCTCGTCTACATTCCTTGTTATTGTATGATTTCTAGATGTGGATTAAGTCAAAGATTATTTTTAAATTATCTCAACGAATAAAACTCAATATCCTGTCAATACTGTTGATAACCTTTTCTAACTTACCCAAAAGTTGAGCAGCAAAAACAAATTTTTTCCAATGGTGGTGGGTCGGTTATTATACGAATGTAAATCACAATAAGTTATAAAATACAACATTATCTAAACTAAGAAGTATGATAACCATAACCTTTAGCCATAATTATAACTAAAGTTTTCTTGAATATAACATGACAAGGAGATATTTTATGGAAAATAACAAGAATGGAATACTCGCTTTAGTTGTTTTTGCTTTAGCTTTAGCTTTTTTTGTTGTTGGGATGATTTATTCATTGTGGGGAGCATTTTGAAGCGGTAATACGAGCAAAGACACTTAAAACCTCAAACTGCCTCAAAGACCCTAGCTTGTTAAAGCATGCACCGATACTTATGGGACAGCCCCTTTTCGAAAGCACAGAAATATTTAAAATGGTTATAATCATTTTAAACAGTTGGGAAATTTGCATTAACCAATTATATTATCCAAAGCATTTTATCACTTATGATTTTCTCAACGTGTTTTAAAGACATATCAAAATTAATGTGCTGGCAGCTTTGTATCTTTCAATGTATATGTAGTATAGTTTGGACTAAATTTTTTCGATTACAAATGGTTCTTATTCACGTACACTACACACAGAGTACGGTGATTTAAACATACAAATTCCACGTGATCGTAACGGTGAATTTAAACAACAGACAGTGGCGCCCTATCAGCGCTCAAATGATACCCTAGAAGCAACCGTTATACATCCTATTTCAAAAAGGAATTACGATGACAGAAATTGCACATTTCATTGAGAAAATGTACGTTCATTATTACACAACTCAAACCATTTCAAGTGTGACCAAAGCTGTATCAGAACAAGTAAAAGCTTTTAACCAACTGCCCTTACATACACGTTACGTGTATGTATATTTAGATGCGGCATACATTGCCGTGCGCCGTGAAATTGTGTCAAAGGAAGCCGTCTACATCACTATTGGCATTTATGAAGATGGTTCAAAAGAAGTACTTGCCTATACGATTGCACCAACCGAGTCAGCGCATAACTGGAAAGAGCTCTTAGAAGAACTAAACGAACGCGGTGTGGAAGATGTGCTTCTATTTATTTCAGATGGTTTAAAAGGTATGGTAGACACTATCTCAAGCGTATTTCCAAAAGCGAGATATCAAACTTGTTTAGTCCATGTAGCACGCAAGTTGTCGCACAAAGTTCTCGTAGAAAATCGGCAAGCGGTATGCGATGATTTCAAGACTGTTTATAAAGCAGATTGCCTAGAATCTGGTCGAGAAGCGCTTGATGCTTTCTGTTTAAAATGGCAAAAGGCCTATCCAAAAATGGTGAAATCACTTCAAATCAATCAGCATATGTTGACGTTTTACAGCTTCCCAAAGGAGATTTGGAGAAGTATTTATTCAACACATTGAATTGAATCTTTTAATAAACAAATCAAAAAATACTCAAAGTGTAAAAAACAGTTTCCAAATGAAGAGTCAATGGAACGCTTCCGAGTCTCGCAATTTGAGCACTATAATCAACGCTTCGCCACGCGTTGCCACATCGGTTTTAATAAGGCACGTGCAGCATTAGTAGCGATGTTTGAGGAACTTGAAGCGTAAAATTTTACCTACAAATAAAGTTATTTTCGTACCAAAAGTGACGTTCTATCTGAAAAGGTTAAAAAGTCATTTGCGCAAAAATATTGACGGTACCAGAAAAAGGAATAGACAAAAATGCAAACATTGTAATTTATTGCATTTAAAATATATTTAATATTCCTATTTACCTTTCTCTCTTTTTAGTAATTTTAATAATTATAAAAATTACTAAAGAGATAATCATATAAGTAATTAAATATTTATAACCAAAGGAACTAAAATCAAAAACTAAATTTTTGAAAGTGATAACACCTTCAAAAAATACTTGTAAAATTAAATATACTGTTATGGTTAATGGAATTGCTAACCTAAAATTTCTTGGAATTGATATCCAAAGTTTAAACAAAAAAGCTTGAAATTTATTCAAACAAAACCTCCAATTCACATGATGTAAAAAGTATTTATCTTATATAAAAATATCCAAAAATACATATTAATTACAATAAACCGATATTTTACTAGTTCGCACCCGGCTAAACTAACAAAGGAGAAACCCACTCAAAAAATCTCCACCTTTCCTCCATTGCATTCCGAAATTCAGCTGATGTTTAACTTTCGACAAGCCGAACAGACCAGAAACGGGGTTAAGTTTCTCAACTTGGACTAGCAATTATATCAGCCGAACCATCAGTTTTTCCGTTCTCAATATTATTATTTTTCTGTACGAATCAACGCTATGTGGGGTTTCGTCCCCACACGACGAGCCAGCACTCACACCCAAAAACAAAGGAGAACATTTTTCTGAACATTCCCGATGATACATCTTGTTAAATTTCCGGTTATTTCTATGTGAATTATATCAAATCAATGTATAGACAAAAAGACTTATATTCTTTTTCCAATAGTTTATCATTTTATTTGTAAAGTAAAATGATAGTGGCAATTAAATATATGGGGCATTATTTAGATATTTCTAGTTCTATTGAAGATTCGTTAACTAGATCTATTCAACAAGTAGCTCCAACTTGGGTACCAGATTGGAAAATTAAAGGTGTCGTAAAAACAATTACATTCTATTTATCGATTTAAATACATTAGAAGGAGGTAGTTTATGAAATATCTATCTATCGTTTCAAAACTTGTATTTTTTATAATCATACTTGTTATTGTTATTGATCATTTTGAATTATATAAGTATTTCGGTTTATCACAAACAATAACAAAAACAATAAATCCTTTCGGAATTTGGATAATTATTATTGCTGGTGTTTTATTGATTATAGAATGGATGCAAAATAAACGATGAGTTTGTTTAATGTATGTAAAAAGAATGTTTTTATCTTTAACATCGGTATCAAGCTAAGCCCATACAACGTCAAATAGAGTAGTGGTTGTTTCCTTTTTTCTCTTATAGCTTAGTTTTTGTTGTTGCTCATCTGTAAGTCGGTGAACAATCACACGAGTTGGTACTTTATCCGTCATTCCTACATAAGCGTCAGATATTTCATATGTTTGACCTGGCTGAAGAGAATTCATTAAGACCTCCATATCCATCACTCCGTACCTTTTTTGATTCTTCCATCTTGAAAAGAATCAGGGTTGGGATTTTTTGATAAATACATGTGTTGGATTTAATACAAGAAATATAATAAGCCTTTTTATCTTGTATATGTTGCAAATCTTTCAAGTGAAAATACCCTAAATCTCGGATAGACAAATCATTCGCTGTTACAGTTGGGACACACAGAGAGCCATAGGTTCGATCATGTTGTTTACCTGGACCTGTATGGATATGTAGGAATTGTCCGCTTAATAGATCATATTCAAGTTGAATTTTCATTCCAGCAGTATGGCTACACCCTTCCGCCCCAGGATAAATGGATGAAAATATATCTGGAAGCTGAAATACAGTTGAATCTAAAATACGAATACGCTTGAAAACAGAGGTGTATGGAGCAGAAATTCAGTTTTTTCACGCTCTATTAACAAGGCAGTTATAGCATCCTGGTTTAGCGTTAAGAATGTGAATATATTCTACTTCTTTATTATCAAAAATTTCATCTATATTTTCTCTTAAATTTACACCTTCTGTAACCCTTGCTTCTACAATCATTGAGTCAGCATTGTAGCCGCGTATAGATAGATACCTATGATGTAACATAAGCGGAATTTCATTTACACCTAGCTTAGCGGTAGTTGCCCCCTTTCGTATAAATATAGGACCACTTGCTTTATAAGGCGAATTAACATTATGATATTGGTAGTTCAGTAAGATTACCTCTTCTCCTACCTCTGCATCCTTCAAACTTATCCTACAAGGATATCCAGGATTTTTATTTGCTATTATTTTGACTGCCCCGATACTTTTTAATTCTTCTTCATTCATTAGAAATAGGTTATGAAACTCCTTCTCTTGTAACGCAACGATTTGAAAGTTATTTCTCATATTCTATCCCTCCTTAATTAGTTGTTATAAAGCATTTCACTAATGATGCAACCACTAAAGTTCATAAAACTTGTTCAATACTCCTGCCCGTTGTCGAAGATTGAATTTTCGAAATATTAATAGTGAGTTTAACATAAAATTCCACAGGAATCTCTAAAAAATCATCCTTTTTAAAATAGAATGATTGCCCAATTATTTATTAATAGCGGTTAAAGTAAATCGTTTATCGGTTAAACCTAGTTTCTGAGCTGGCGTTGACCTTGTCTGTTTAGATACTTTAGTAGCCAAACAGAAGCTGTAGTACGTTCTAAAAATATATATTTTTTGTTTTGGGGAATAATGTATTTCTTAACTTGATAGCGATGTGGCTGTACCCCACATCCATCAACTTAAGGATTTGGACTATTCTTGAAATTAAAAGCACGTTACTATTTTCTTATATTAATGAGAAAGGGTGACGTACTTTTTATGAATATGCATCCAAAACAAGAGTTGTCTTTATTTGCCGAG
>NZ_JAKUDY010000020.1:0-54440 GCF_022662635.1 Bacillus cereus group sp. BfR-BA-01522
GCATGTATTAGGCACGCCGCCAGCGTTCATCCTGAGCCAGGATCAAACTCTCCAATAAAGTTTGTCTAGCATCATAAATAAAAATTGACGTTTCACGTTGTTTGTTTCGTTCAGTTTTCAAAGAACTCGTTTGTCGCTTCATTTGCGACTTCCTTATGTTAGCATCTCTTCTTTTTGATGTCAACTAAGTTTTTTATTTCTTTTCTTTTTTCGCTCTCTGCATATTTCGCATCAGCGACGTGTATTAATATATCATGCGTTTCTTATCCGGTCAACACTTTTTACGAAAAATTTCACATCCTATTATTTCTACTCAATAAAGCTAGGGAATAAATAAACAATATTGTTTCGATAAAAAATTCTAAATTTTATGTTATATTTATAATAGGAGTGTGATATGAGAATGGGGATTAAGTATTCAAACAAGATCAATAAAATTCGTACGTTTGCATTAAGTTTAGTCTTTATCGGACTATTGATCGCATACTTAGGGGTCTTTTTCCGAGAAAACATTATTATTATGACTACCTTTATGATGCTTGGTTTCTTAGCCGTTCTAGCTAGCACCTTTGTCTATTTTTGGATTGGAATGTTATCTACAAAAACTGTACAAATTGTTTGTCCTAGCTGTAACAAACCAACTAAAATGCTTGGGCGTGTAGATGTATGTATGCATTGTAATCAACCTTTAACTCTTGATCCAAACTTAGAAGGAAAAGAATTTGATGAGAAATATAATAAAAAACTATAAAGCACACAAATATTTAATAAATAAAGAAAGAGACTAACGTAATCGTTAGTCTCTTTCTTTATTTATTGCGCCTTATGACATTCTGGACATACACCATAAATCTCTAAGCGATGACTATTAATAACGAAGCCCGTTGTTTTTGCAGCTTCATCTTCAAGCTTTTCCAAACCTTCATAAGGAAAATCAACAATCTTACCACATTTCTCGCAAATCACATGATAATGTTGACTTGTAACATAATCAAATCTACTTGAAGCGTCTCCGTAAGTTAATTCCTTTACAAGTCCTACTTCTTTAAATACACGTAAATTATTATAAACAGTTGCAACACTCATATTTGGAAACTTACCTTCTAATGCTTTATAAATTTCATCCGCCGTTGGGTGTGTCATAGATTCCACAAGGTACTCTAAAATAGCATGACGCTGTGGAGTAATTCGTACACCCGTATTTTTTAGCATTTCTAGCGCTTCTTTTAATTCTTCTTTGACCACCGCCATGCACCCCGATTCTATACGGATTATTATTTTATAATTCTTATAAAGAGTGTACTCCTTTTCTTATCAATCGTCAATATTTCTACTATAACTAGATGTTTTTTTATTTTTCATCTATCCTTATTTTTATGTATGCTTGACCCTTTTTTATACATATTCCATCGCAACAAAAGTCATCTGTTTATTTCAAATATAACAAAGCATAGAAAAAAGTGCGATATAATCGCACTTGGAATACTATCATCTGAAGAGGTATGCCCTACCCTTTTAATGTATGAAGGATATTGAAAAATGTATAGACATATGCCGGATAGGAAGCACTTCTTTCTTATTTTACAAAGTTTCCTCCTAGATGCTAAATAGAAACAAGGTAAACAGCAGGAAATACAATTGCTAACAGGAAACGCTATCCCACTATACGTTTCTCGTATAGAAAAGATATATTTACGCCTGCTTTTTTATACTTTCTAATACTTCTTCGACATGTCCCTTTACTCTCACTTTACGCCATTCTTGTACAAGTTCACCATTTTTATTAATAAGGAAAGTCGAACGTTCAATTCCCATATACTCTTTACCAAAGTTTTTCTTTAATTTCCAAACCCCATATTGTTCTGCTATCTTATGATCTTCATCCACTAATAGTAAAAATGGTAATTCGTGTTTTTCAATAAATTTCACATGTCTATTAGCTGGATCCGGGCTTACTCCAAGAATGACAGTATCATTTTCTTGAAATACTCCATATGCATCTCGAAAATCACACGCTTCTGTTGTACACCCTGGTGTCATATCTTTTGGATAGAAATATAAAACAACATGTTTTCCTCTAAAATCAGATAACTTAATTTGTTCTCCATTGCTTGCTTCCAGAGTAAAGTCTGGTGCCATTTCTCCTACTGTGATCATACTTATCACTCCTTTTGCCTTCTACTATAACAAACATTTCCTTATTTTTCATTTTCTATTACAGTACGAACAACAAATGCAAAGGGTAATGTATATCCAATTAAAGCCTCTACAATCGCTATCCATCGTCCTATGCCAATCGGCGTAATATCTCCATAGCCAACCGACAATAAAGTTACTGCACTAAAATATAAACATGTTTCGACAAGCTGGAATGAATGAACAGTTAACTTTTCACCCTCTTCTCTTAGTACTGTAAACCCACTTTCTTCTAAAACAACATAACTTAATCCAAACGCAATAAGTACTGTTGTATAAATTAAAAATAATGAAGTTAAATTATACAAAGAAAAAAATCGTTTCGAATCAGCACATCTCCATACCAGTTGAATACTTCTTAAAACTGCAATTGCTGCAATTAAGAGAATAAGTCCCCATAACATGTCCTCCACCTCATTTTATATGTATGAGGACTGTATAGAATTTATCCGTCGAAACAAACAAGCCTTTCTAATTAATTTCCAGCTCCGCGATATCTTTTTACTCCTTGATTCCAAAGTGTTATTGCAATCGCAAAACAAACGATACCAACAATTGGTGTTGCAAATGCATAACTGTTCCACTCTGCTTTTTTAAGGAAATAGGCTGCCGGATAGACACCCACAAAAGCAAAAGGTAGTACGAACGTTAAAACAAAACGAATGACACGGTTATAAATATTTACAGGATATCTTCCATAATTTCCGATGTTATACATAAGTGGCATAATAGAACTTTTCGCATCTGACCAAAAACCAAGGCTTGCAAGGGTTACAAATATCCCTCCATATACAAGGGCACCACCTCCTACCATCAGAATGAAGAAAAAGAAGTCATACCAATGGAAAGAAAGTCGGAGTTCTGCTGCGGCATATCCCATCACAATCATTCCGGTCAGCGCTCCAATTAATGATTCCAATTCCATTCTTTCTAATATAACTTGAAATAAGCTATGAATTGGTCTCGTTAATACACGATCCATTTCTCCTTTAATAATATATCGTTCATTAAAATCCCATATATTAAAGAATGCGGAAAAAATGGCAAATGGAACTAAGAAAAATCCGTAAATAAAGATTACCTCTTCCCGACTCCACCCTTTTAATGCTTGCGTATGCCCGAAAACGACAAGGATGAAGATTAAATTAACAGCTTGTAATAACAAGTCCGAAAGTAATCCGACGATAAAGTCACCACGATACTCCAATTTTGTTTTTATATATTGGCTTGCATATTGTAAAAATAATCGCATATATAGCATCTCATCATCCCCCTTGTACAATTAGACGTTTTCTCGCCGTTTTCCACATCAGCACAATTGGAATAATAAGCATTACTGCCCAAATCATTTGAAAGAATAGCGCTTCATATAATTTATTTCCGCTTATTCCTTCAGAAAAAATCATACTTGGAATATAACTGATTGCTTGAAATGGTAAAAACACCATTGCCTTTTGGGCCCATAAAGGATAGAAACTAATCGGTAATAACAAACCAGAAAATAAATCAATCACAACTCGTTTCGCATACATAATTCCACTGTTATTAAACAAGAAAAAGGTAAGCATTCCCGTCATTAAGTTAATTTGTGTATTAATAATGAAACTAAATATTAAGGATAAAAAGAAATAGAACCACGTTTGAACATTCATTTTAATTTGTAATGAGAATAATAAAGTTACAATAATCATTCCTGGTATTGAAAAAAATGCAAAGCGAAATATCCCTTCTCCAAGCCCTTGCATGACTTTCATTCCTAAATAATTATATGGACGAATTAATTCTACTGCTACACGTCCTTCTTGAATTTCCATCGCAATTTCTCGATCGATATTATTAAAATAAAAAGCACGAGCCATCCAAGCAATCGCAATATAAGTCGTCATCTGCGAAATAGATAAACTTTCAATATTCTCTTTCCTACTATAAATAGCTTTCCATAAAAAGTAATACGCACCAATATTAATTGTATAAATTAAGATACCGCTATAATAATTTGTGCGATAAGCAAGCATCATTAAAAAACGAATGCGAATCATTTCCATGTACTTACCCATGAGTCATACCTTCTTCATAAATGTTACGAATCATTTCTTCTGTAGACACTTCATTAATTTTTAAATCTTTAATTTGAAAAGTTTGTACTACTTTTGAAATCAGCATAGAAATAATGACTTCTTCATTCGGTATTTTCGCAATCCATGTATGCTCATCTTTTGCTTTAGACCAAGCAACTTGACTGTCTGGCATAATCATTGCTAATTGTTGAGGTGAAACAGGAGAAACAAACTGAAAATGAATTTCCTTTTCTGCCCCCCATTGCGACCGTAAATTTTCTAAAGATCCATCATATATAATATTCCCTTCATCAAGCATAATAACGCGCTCACATAATGCCTCAATATCAGTAATATCATGCGTTGTTAATAAAATCGTTGTTTTGTAACGCTCATTCATCTCTTTTAAAAATTTGCGTATCTTCAATTTCACAAGAACATCTAAGCCAATTGTCGGTTCATCTAAAAATAATAACGGCGGATTATGAATTAAAGCTGCTGCTAATTCACAACGCATCCTTTGCCCAAGTGATAGTTTTCGCACTGGCTTATTTAATAACGGGCCAATATCTAATGTTTCAATCACATGTTCCATATGCTCTTTATACTGTGCATCTGATACACTATACACTTTTTTCAATAAGCGAAATGATTCTTGTACAGCGATATCCCACCAAAGCTGAGATCGTTGACCAAATACAACACCGATTGTTCTTACGAATTCCTCTCTCTGTTTGTGCGGATTCATTCCGTTTACTATAATTTCTCCAGATGTTGGAGTCAAAATTCCCGTTAACATTTTAATAGTCGTTGATTTACCAGCACCATTTTCACCAATATAACCAACCATTTCACCTCGCTTGACAGTAAACGAAACATCATTTACTGCTGGTACTATTTTATAATTACGATTTAATAAATCACGGAATGCACCTTTTAAGCCAGAACGACTGGAGTAAGCTGTAAATTCTTTTCGTAATCCTTTTACTTCAATTACTGATTTCATAATTAGCCCCCTTCCTAAATATCACAACGAATAGTTTACCCGAGCTAATATCCTTATCACAAATAATACGTCTTTCTAAAAAACATGTTAGAATAATACATAGATTTTTGTAAGGAGATGAATGATAGTGAATTTCACAAAATCAGAAGCATTACATAAGGAAGCTTTAGAACATATTGTTGGCGGTGTGAATAGTCCTTCTCGTTCTTTTAAAGCAGTTGGCGGTGGTTCTCCCGTTGCAATGGAACGTGGAAAAGGTGCTTACTTTTGGGATGTAGATGGCAATAAATACATCGATTATTTAGCAGCATACGGTCCCATTATTACAGGACATGCTCACCCACATGTAACAAAGGCAATTAAAACAGCTGCTGAAAATGGTGTTTTATACGGAACACCAACAGCATTAGAAGTAAAGTTTGCAAAAATGTTAAAAGAAGCAATGCCAGCTTTAGATAAAGTGCGTTTCGTAAACTCTGGTACAGAAGCTGTTATGACTACAATCCGTGTGGCTCGTGCTTATACTGGGCGCACAAAAATTATGAAATTCGCCGGTTGTTACCATGGGCATTCAGATTTAGTACTTGTTGCAGCTGGCTCTGGCCCTTCTACTCTTGGAACTCCTGATTCAGCTGGCGTGCCACAAAGTATTGCTGAAGAAGTGATTACCGTACCATTTAACAATGTCGAAACTTTAAAAGAAGCACTCGACAAATGGGGACATGAAGTTGCAGCGATTCTTGTTGAACCAATCGTTGGAAACTTTGGGATTGTAGAACCGAAACCTGGATTCCTTGAACAAGTAAACGAACTTGCTCATGCAGCTGGTGCCTTAGTAATCTATGATGAAGTTATCACCGCTTTCCGCTTTATGTACGGGGGGGCTCAAGACCTTCTTGGCGTAACACCAGACTTAACAGCTCTTGGTAAGATTATTGGTGGCGGACTACCAATTGGAGCATATGGCGGTAAAAAAGAAATTATGGAACAAGTCGCTCCGCTTGGCCCCGCTTATCAAGCAGGTACAATGGCAGGAAATCCAGCTTCTATGTCAGCAGGTATCGCATGCTTAGAAGTATTAAAGCAAGAAGGCGTATACGAAAAATTAGATAAGCTTGGAGCAATGCTTGAAAAAGGTATTTTAGAACAAGCGAAAAAACATAATATCAATATTACAGTAAACCGCTTAAAAGGAGCACTCACTGTTTACTTCACTACAAATACAATTGAAGATTATGATGGTGCGCAAAATACAGATGGAGAAATGTTCGGTAAATTCTTCAAACTTATGCTGAAAGAAGGAATTAATTTAGCTCCATCCAAATATGAAGCTTGGTTCTTAACAACAGAGCATACTGCAGAAGACATTGAATATACAATTGAAGCTGTCGGTAGAGCATTTGCTGCTTTAGCAAAATAATAAAGAAAAAGAAAAAAATAGAGACCTTTCTCTATTTTTTCTTTTTCCTATTTCATAAATCACACACAAATAGTATAATTATTCATAATTATCAGTTTTATTCCTTTTGCACATTCATTGTATACAAAGTCTTTTAATAATAATTAGTTAGATTACTTAGTTTTTTATAAAAAGAGGGGGGATTGACGGATGCTCAATACACAAAAGACATGGACACCGTCTTTATTTCGAGATTATAAAAACGCTGAACACGATGCGTGTGGAATCGTTTCCGTGATAGAAAAGCAAAGAATTCCTACAAAAGAAAACATCGACCTTTGTATACAATCACTTATTAAAATGAATCACCGTGCTGGTTTCATTAATGGTGAAGGAGATGGGATCGGCATTCACATTGATTTACCAAAAGAACTTTGGAAAGAAAAATTAAAAAATAGCGGATATAATCCAGCGATTGTGGAACATCCTCACTTTATCATTGGACATTTTTTTCTAGACAAAAAAGCAAATGTAAACCATTTAAAAAATGATGTACGTCAAAAATTAGAGCAAAACAATCTCACCATTATATTTGAGAATGATAATGCGGTAAACTCCGATGCACTCGGTCCTCTTGGGAAACAAGAAGAACCCGTATTTTGGCAAATTGCCATGATTGCAGAGAAAGACGCTATAAATATTGATCAAATGCTATTCTCTTTAACAATTGCGATTGAAGAGAAAAGGCAGGTTCACGTTTCCTCACTTAGTCAACATCATGTCGTTTATAAAGTGCTCGGAGCTGGTGATACACTTGTCGCTTACTATAATGACTTGCAACATCCGCTTATTGCATCAACAATGACATTAGGACATAACCGTTACTCCACGAATACATTATCTAATTTTTTTCGTGTACAACCGTTTAGTATTCTCGGACATAATGGTGAGATTAATACGATTGCTACACTACGTGATCAAGCCAAAATGATTGGTGTACCACTTACTGCTGGTGGCAGTGACTCTCAAGATTTAAACCGCACCTTAGAAACACTTCTCATTCATTACAACTACAGTTTATTCGAAGCAATGGACATCTTATTTCCACCGATTATAAATGAAATAAAATTATATGAAACACACTTACAAGATTTATATACGTATATACGTGAAGCGTGGGGACATTTTGCCCAAGGGCCAGCCGGTATCATTTCGCGTTATAAAGATGAAGCCGTCTTTAGTGTCGATTCCCTTGGTTTACGACCAGTTTGGAAAGTGGAAACGGAAACTTCTTTTATTTTTTCTTCAGAGCCAGGAATCATCTCACCAAATGAATATGTAGCAGAACCAAAACCTCTTGCACCTGGAGAAAAAATCGGATTACATTGGCAGGAAGACACCCTTGTTCTCTATGAATATGAAAAGTATCAAGAAGAAGTATTCAATCGTTTCAAACAGCGAATTGATGTGACAGACTACCATCTGAATGTAACCATTCCAGCTATAGAGAACATCAATGGACGATCTAATCGTAATCAAGTAGCAACCGAGGAATATGTTGCGTTTGGATGGAATCGTGAGCATATTCAGCTTCTTGAACAAATGGCTGCAAAAGGAGTTGAACCAATTCGCTCTCTCGGACACGATGCTCCTCTCGCTGCACTTGATACAGATAGACGTAACATCTCTGATTTTATAAAAGAAAGCGTAGCAGTTGTTACAAATCCAGCGATTGACCGCGATAGAGAGATTGAACATTTCTCTACACGTATCGTACTCGGAGAACGCCCAAGTTTATCACATACGTCTCATCATCCATTTGTGTTTGAACTTTTATCGCCAATTATATTAGAAGGGAATTTAGCTCAGTCTATAACGAATGATTTAGAAACTATCACATATGAGCAACTCCTTCAATTATTCGTCACTCATAGCACAATTTATAAACTGTCCATGACTTTTACATCATCAGAAACATTATACGATGCGCTGAATCGAATCAATGAAGAAGCAATTATGGCTGTCCGAAAAGGAGCTACTCTATTAATTTTAGATGATGCGAAAGCGCACAAAGATGGTCAACTATGGATGGATCCACATTTAATCACAGCTAGTATCCATCAGGCATTAATGGAAAAACAACTGAGAAGAAACTGCTCTCTTCTTGTTAGATCTGGTGCTCTTCGTTCCTTACACGATCTTGTGACGCTATATGGATTCGGTGCAGATGTTATTAATCCTTACTTCATGTTTGCAACTGTAAATGATGGTACAACATCACCGATTATTAATTTATATACAGCATTAAACAAAGGGATTGAAAAAGTAATTTCCACGATCGGGATTCATGAGCTACGAGGTTATGGTCGTCTCTTTTCTTCCATCGGATTACACGAAGAGATTGCAAATATACTGCAAATTACAAATTTCTTTGGGGCTAATCATTTAGCATTCTCCCTTACATCACTTGTAGAAGACGCGAAATCTAGAGCAATGGATTATAACAATCCAAAGGTAAAAATGCGAAAAACGTTCCATATATTCCCGCGCATTTGGAAAGCGATTGGCGATGTGGCAAAAGGAAACCAGTATGATGATTTTCGTGAAAAATTAACAGAGCTAGAAGAAAAAAATCCAATCGCAATCCGTCATCTTATTCAATTAAAAGAAGCAGAACAAGCCGTACCACCTGAACAAGTTTCTATTGCCATCAAAAATCATAACTTACCATTTATTATTAGCTCCATGTCTTTTGGATCTCAAAATGAAACTGCCTTCCGCGCTTATGCGGAAGCTGCCGAGCGTTTAAATATGATTAGCCTAAATGGTGAAGGCGGAGAAATTAAGGATATGATTGGTAAATATCCACATACACGCGGCCAACAAATTGCATCTGGACGTTTTGGTGTAAATGCCGAACTACTTAAC
The DNA here is from genome assembly GCF_022662635.1 of Bacillus cereus group sp. BfR-BA-01522. Classification (NCBI taxonomy): domain Bacteria; kingdom Bacillati; phylum Bacillota; class Bacilli; order Caryophanales; family Bacillaceae; genus Bacillus; species Bacillus cereus group sp. BfR-BA-01522. The sequence continues at coordinate 9,587 of NZ_JAKUDY010000020.1, forward strand.
TCATCCAATTTAATTGAAATCAAAATCGGGCAGGGAGCAAAACCTGGTGAAGGCGGGCATTTACCAGGTTCAAAAGTAACTTTAAAAATCGCTGAAGCACGAAACGCAACAATTGGCTCAGACCTTATTTCGCCTTCTAACAATCATGATATTTACTCCATTGAAGACTTAGCTCAAATGATTACTGAAATTAAAACAGCGAATCAATTTGCAAAAGTGGCTGTGAAAGTTCCTGTTGTTCCTAATATTGGAACGATTGCCGTTGGGATTGCCAAAGCCGGGGCTAATTTTATTAATATAAGTGGATTCGATGGCGGAACCGGAGCTGCACGTATTCATGCCCTGCAACATGTCGGCCTTCCTGTAGAAATCGGAGTAAAAGCTGCTCATAACGCCCTTCTTGAAGCAAATATGAGACATCAAGTAGAAATATGGGCAGATGGCGGTATTCGCAGTGTTAATGATGCGCTTAAAATTATGCTTTTAGGTGCCAATCGCATCGGTTTCGGTACTTTATCCATGATTGCAATTGGCTGCACAACTTGTCGCGGCTGTCATTTAGATACATGTCATGTAGGAATTGCAACACAAATTGAGTCAGAAGCACAAGCAAAAGAGCACGGTCTCCGCCGCTTTATCCCGCGTCAATTCGAACATGCTGTAGAAGGATTACTAAACTTATTTACTGCTTTTGGAGAGGAACTGAAACGATTAACAGGAATACTTGGTTATACGAATTTACAAGAAATTGTTGGACGTTCAGATTTATTAGAGCAAACTCGCGGTATAGATTTATTAGATTTACACAGTTTATTACACACATTAAATATCTCATCTTCCACTTCAATCCAGTCTATACAAAACGAACAACCTATTGTAATGAATGCGGTCCGTTCTAAAGAATTAGTGGGTGTTAGTGTGAATCAACGCGTAATGGGAGGCTTAGAATCCTGTTATCGCGTTCGTAGTAAGCTGTATGAAAATAATCCTCTTGAACCGCTCACTCTCAAGTATACAAATGGATCTATTCCAGGTAACGGCCTAGGAGCTTATAATAGTGAGAATTTATTTATTCACGTCAATGGTGGTGCTCAAGATGGTATTGGAAAAACATCATTTGGCGGTGGCATTTATATTACAAAATCAAAAGGAAAAGATGGTGTATATTACAACGGCTCTGTCGGAAAGTGCTTTGGATATGGTGCTCAAAAAGGGGCCTTATATGTCCAAGGGAATGCTGATGCACGTGCAGGAATTCGTCTTTCAGGAGCAGACATGGTTATTGGCGGCAGAATTACCAAACCACTTCGCTCGAAGGAAAACGGTAACTTAGGTTCCTATGCAAATATAAAAGGATTCGCCTTTGAATATATGACAAATGGTCGCGCTCTTGTTTTAGGAGATCCTGGTCCATGGATTTGTGCTGGCATGACAGGTGGAATTGTCTATTTACGTCATCAACCAGAATTCGGTTTAACAGAGCACGCTTTAAAAAGACGAATTCCCAAAGGGGCAAATGTCACATTACAACCGCTTAGCAATCATGGCAAATTAGACGTTACCCAATTATTAACAGACTATATTCGAGTATTAAATGAACATGAGCAATTTGAAGAAGTTGCTCTCTTAACACCGTTACTAGATGATATACAAAAACATTTTTATGAAATCATCCCGAAAAAAGAACAAGCAGATCCATCTGTTTCAACTGAATAATTTTATCCTTATAAGAATTGACTAAGTCAATCACGCATAGTAATCTATAATAACAAATTGAAACCTGCTGACATTCAGCGGGTTTTTTCACTAAGCATGATGGATTCAAAAAAAGAGAACAATGAAAAATCCTTCACTAGTCTTTTTACATGAATTTGATTTGAAATGTCACTAAAATATCACTTGCTAACATATTGTAATGAATGTATAGTATCATGTTGTACATTCACTATGACAAGAAGAAAGGATATCAATAAGGGTATGAAACTTGGTGCTCGCATTTTAAAAACGGGTATTGCCATTACATTAGCACTGTTTGCTAGTACTTTGCTCCATCTGCCAAGTCCAGTATTTGCAGGGATTTCAGCCATTTTTGCTGTACAACCATCTGTATACCGCTCATACTTGACAGCACTCGAGCAAATTCAAGCAAATATAATTGGTGCGGTCTTTGCCATCGCATTCGCTTTTGCTTTTGGAAATAATCCATTTATTATTGGATTAACTTGTATACTAGTTATCGCTCTTACATTACAATTACGTTTAGAAAAAACAATATCAATCGCTTTAGTTACAGTCATTGCTATTATGGAATATCAAGGGGAAAATTTCTTTGATTTTGCATTACTACGCTTTGCAACGATTATGACCGGAATTATTGCTGCTTCACTTGTGAATTTAATATTCATGCCGCCAAAATACGAAACGAAACTATATTATCGTATCGTTGATAATACAGAAGAAATTGTAAAATGGATTCGCATGAATAGTAGGCAAGCCTCAGATTTCACAACATTAAAAACTGATATTGATCGCATGAAAGAAAAGATGATTAAGCTCAATCATTATTACTTGCTTTATAAAGAAGAACGAAGCTATACAAAGAAAATACGATTTGCAAAAATTCGTAAGCTTGTTTTATTTAGACAAATGCTTGCAACGACGAGCCGTGCTTTAAGTACGTTAAAATCACTTCATCGCACTGAGAATGAGCTGCGCCATATGCCAGAGTCATTCCAAGAATCCATTCAAAATGAACTGGATTCCTTAACAAATTACCACGAGCAAGTTTTATTAAAATTTATCGGCAAAGCGAAAAAGCAACAATCGGTAGAAATGTTAGATGAAGTTGAAACAGGTAAACAAGAATTGATTGATATTTTTATGGATTATCAAAATAAAGATGATGAAGAATCTTATAAAATATGGCTGCATCTCTTTCCTCTTATTTCCTCCATTATTAATTATAGTGAGGAAGTGGAGCATTTGGACTTACTGGTAGACAGTTTTTACACCTATCACAAACCAGAAAATGAGTTACAAATTAGTGAAAAACAAGCCGATGAATAAGAAACAACCCCATTAGCGTAAAGGGGTTGTTTCTTCTATATGCTGAAGTTGATACAAATTATAATACAATCCACGCTTCTCCATGAGTTGCTCATGAGAACCTTTTTCCTTGATTTCTCCATTTTCAATATAAACGATTGTATCAACATGCGTAATTGTTGCGAGTCTATGAGCAATGATAATTGTTGTACGATCAGCAGCTAATGTTTGAAGAGCCTCTTGAATATATCTTTCATTTTCTAAATCCAAAGCTGAAGTTGCTTCATCTAATATAAGCAAGGATGGATTTTTTAAGAACACACGAGCAATCGCAATACGCTGCCTTTGTCCGCCAGATAATTTTACTCCTCGTTCCCCAACTATCGTATGATACCCATCTGGTAAAGCAAGAATAAAATCATGAATCTGCGCAGCTCTTGCAGCTGCAATTACCTCTTCATCCGTAGCATTTGGATTTCCATATAAAATATTTGCTCGAATTGTATCACTAAATAATAAATTATCTTGCAGTACAATCCCGATGTGGCTGCGTAAATTTCTCATTTCATACTCTTTTACGTTTACATCATCTATATAAACAGCACCGCTAGATACATCATAAAAACGCGGAATTAAACTCGCGATGGATGATTTTCCTCCTCCACTTGCTCCAACAAGCGCTACTTTTTCCCCAGGAGCAATGGTAAATGAAAGATGACGTAATACGTCTGCTTCTTTTTCATTATAACGAAACGAAACATCATCAAATACAACTTTTCCATCTAATTTTTTCGTTTGAATTGCATGATCGACATTTACAATATCATATTTTTCATCTAATAATTCGAAAACACGATCCATAGAAGCAAATGATTGTGTCAATGTTGTAGAAGAATTCACAAGACGTCGCAGCGGACTATATAAACTATCCATATAGCCAACAAAAGCAACCATCGTCCCGAGAGTGAGTTTCCCATGAATAACCTCATATGCTGCAAATACAATAACGAGCAATGGACCTAAATCTGTTAATGTATTCACCGCTGAGAATGTTTTAGCAGTCCAACTTGTATGATTCAATGCTTTTGTTAAAAAATTATTATTTCTTTTTTCAAACTGTCTCTGTTCATATTCTTCAAGCGCGAAACTACGTGTCACTTGCATACCTTGAATCCGCTCATGTAAATAACCTTGCATCGTTGCAAGTGCTTGCGAACGCACTCTCGTTAATTTCCGAAGACGACTGAAAAAATATTTTACTGCAACTGCATAGATTGGCAAAATAAATAACGCGACGAGCGTCAATTTTATATTCATAGAAAACATCACTACCACAGCAATTAAAATGGTAGCCATATCAAGCCAAACGTTCATCAATCCCGTAATAACAAAGTCTTTCGTCTGCTCTACATCATGAATTACACGTGAAATGACTTCACCTGTTTTCGTATTTGAATAATACCTTAAACTTAATCGTTGCAGATGATCAAAAATATGTTTCCGTAAATCATAAAGCACTGTATTACCAATACGTTGTGCAAAATATTGACGATAATATTCAATTGGCGGCCTTAACACTGCAAAAATGAAAAAAGTAATCCCAACTGCTGTTATTAATTGCGATGTTTTTTCTTGAAGTGATCCCCCGCCTTGAATAACATCATCAATAATATACTTTAATAACCATGGCATAATAAGCGGAATACCAAATTTAATTACGCCAATAATGATGGTAATTACAATAAGCCATCTATATGGTTTTACAAACTGTAAATACCTTTTTATTCCTTGCATATAACTTCCCCCTCAATAGGACAAACCTGCTAGGGTATTCCCTGCAGGTTTGTTTTAATCTCTATACATTAAATAGCGCTCATACCACATATCTACAAAGTCCGGTGCAAACGGTCCTTTTCGCTGATGAATCCACTTTCTTAAATATTCTACGTTCCTCTTTAAAATTGTATCAATGACAGGTGGATACTTCATCATTTTGCTATGTTTCTCATACTCATCCTCATCTAAAAGAGTATATGTCATATCTGGATATACTTTAATATCCAAATCATAATCAATATACTTTAACGCTTCAAGATCATATGCAAATGGGGAACTTAAATTACAATAGTAGTATACACCATCTTCTCGCAACATCCCAATTACATTAAACCAATAATTTGCATGAAAATAACAAATTGCTGGTTCACGAGTAATCCATGTTCGCCCATCTGATTCCGTAACAAGTGTCCGATCATTCGCACCAATCACTAAACTTTGTGTTCCTTTTAAAATGGTCGTCTCTTCCCACATTCTATGAATGGAGCCATTATGTTTATAACTATGTATTTGTACTTTTTCTCCTTCTTTGGGAAATCCCATGCGTGCTCCCTTCTTTCATTGCAAATGCCCCTCTTAAGTTGTTAAAACTTCTATTGAACCGCATTTACTTTTTTTCTATTATAACTTTTTTGTCGAAATTTTAAAACTAAGCCGTTAGCACTCGCCTAAAAAATCAGTCTCCTGCATAAGATACAAAAAAACCCTTCTTCAATTCATTACGGAAGGGCACGTAACTATATGATGAACATGTTTCTAATCCTTAATTAGAAATGATCCTTTCCCTTTTAAAAGAATGAATGACCTCATTTGTCTGCTTCTCAAATTTTTCATGTAACAACTTTAATGCTAACTCGGTTTTGGATATTTCTTGACGAATAAAATATAAGTCCTTTTGATCATACTTCTCTTGCTCATTCCTTTCAATTTGTTGGTATCTCTCTAAATGCGCTTGTAGTTTTAAAAGTTCGTCCATTATTTGCAACTGCTCTCCTACCAACTTATCAAATGAATTCATCAGCTACCCCCTTTATTTATGCATCCTAAATTTATACAAGATACATCGTCTACTACATATTTTTTCTCATTTGATGTATCGTTCTCCTTTGACTACATTTGTTGACTTATTAGAAGTTATGTCGCTATCTACTGTATGACTCATTCCTTTATTTCAGTACAAAGAAAACACTTCCCTTAAAAAGAGAAGTGTTTTTCCTTTGTTACTGATTTGTACTAGAAGATTGTGATTTTTTTGCAGCTGATTGTGCGTTTTGCTTTTTCACTGCTTGTACATCCGTTTCAGTTGCAAACTCTGTACCATAGCTTGCATTTGCACTTTGAGTACCAGAAGCTTGTGCCTTTTTCGCCTCTGATTGTGCGTTTTGCTTTTTCACTGCTTGCACATCTGTTTCAGTTGCAAACTCTGTACCATAACTAGCATTTGTGCTTTGAATGCTAGCGCCAGAAGTTGCTTTGTTATACCCTTGTTGTTTTTTGTTCATCTTTCTCACCTCCACAACTAATAATGTCCCCAATCATATAAAAGATATCCCCCTATTTATTTTTTCACGAGTGTATATATCTATTAACGATCATTCAAACTACCTATGATGGAGGTGTAAGTATGTACGTTGGACGTGATATGGCGGAACTAACAATGATTTCAAAAAAAGAATGGAAAGAAGAAGAATTAGCTTATTTTCACCATTCTTTACAACAAATCATGCCGTATTTAAATGTAGAAGGCCAAACAATATATAAAGAAATTATAAAAGAGATTGAAGCTCGCGGTGGTTTTCATAAAAGCGAGGCCGATGGGACTCATGGTACTCGTGTTTCTTATGACTAAAAAACGTGTTCCCTAACTTGGGAACACGTTCTACCTCCATCCTTTCTTACCAGTTGTAAAAGACCAAATTGGAGAAGTTACTCGTCCACCATATCGGTCTTCGACTTTGATATACCAATGATATGTTGTATTTTCCTCTAAGTCTTTCAGTGTCACTTTTGCATTACGCCAATTTGCCACAAAATTATCTTTGCCAATCACTTCATCTGTGTAGACGTTTGCTTCTACATAATCTGTTGCAACTTATTTAATCGCAGGTTTTAAATCCATATCTAATGTAAATTCATCTTTCCCCGGATATTCTTCGGGTTTGTAGAAATTATATTCATTTAAATATGGAGAATATGTTTTTACATACATTTTATTTGCAGTTGTATCAAACTGTAAAAGGCGCATATATCCTTGGCCACCTTCTGGTCCATCTTGATAATCTGCTAACATTTGATATACTTTACGATCTGCAATTCCATCCCCATCATCATCCATTTCATCAATTAATGTCTCGCTATCATGATAATGTCCACATACTACTGCTAACACATTTTTATTTGGCTTTACAACTTCATTAAAAATTTTCTCTCCAATGGGGCTACGATTACCGGATACAAATAAAAACTTGCTGTTCCTCTTCTTCAGCCAAAGAAACTTACAGCGGTGCAGTTAACGTTTGAATGAAAAAGGCCGCCACAATTGCCGAACAAATTGTTTTTTTAACATCGTCGATCTCCCTTTCCTTTGCACTACAAATTCTATTTTATTTGTCATTTGTTAAGACAATATGAAATATTTGTAATTTATTGTTATGTTTATGTTGAAAAAACTCCAACCATCAAGGTTGGAGTCTTTCCACGCATTCTTCATAAATGGTGCGATGTGCTTTTGAAAAAGGTAACTGTTCAAAGGCTTCTTTCGTTACAACCTTCAAAGTATCTGTTTCTACAATTTCTCCTGTTACTTTTCCATAAAATACAAATATATCCCATGTCCGATGTGTAAAGGTATGCTGCACATTCATCGCATATTCATTAACTGATACAGAAAGATTGAATTGTTCTTTCACATAATCAATAAGTTGTTGTTTTTGATTCCGAATCCCTGCACGAATTTCAACATTTGGAAATTCCCACATATTTGCAAGTAATCCTTCGCTTGGACGTTTATGAATCACATAGCGACCATCTTCTGTTTGAAGTACACCAGCAACAAGCGGTACCATTTTAGGAGCTTTCGCTTTACTTTTAACCGGTAAATCTTTTTGAACACCTTCAGCGTATCCACGGCAATGCTCTCGTACAGGACAAAGTAAACAAGCTGGGTTTTTCGGGATACAAATTAATGCTCCTAGCTCCATTAGCCCTTGATTAAAGTATGATGGGTTTTCTATCGAAATAATTTCACGTACAATATCTTCGAATATTTTTCTTGTTTTCGGCTTTGCAATATCTTCCCAAACGGATAAAATGCGAGATAATACACGCATAACGTTTCCATCAACTGCCGGTTCAGGTATTCCATATGCAATACTTAAAATAGCACCTTTTGTATACGGGCCAATCCCTTTTAATTTTTCAATTTTTTTCACATCACTTGGAACTTCCCCGCCGTATACTTCTTTAACTTCCTTTACAGCCGCGTGTAAATTTCTTGCTCGTGAGTAATACCCAAGGCCTTCCCACGCTTTTAACACTTCTTCATCTTCAGCATCTGCTAATGCTTCTAGCGTCGGGAACTTTCCCATGAATTTTGCGTAATATGGTTTTACAGCTTCCACTCGTGTTTGTTGTAACATAATTTCAGACACCCAAACACGATATGGATCTTTATTTTTGCGCCATGGTAAGTCCCTTTGCTCTTTTTCAAACCAATCAATTAAATCTTCTTGAAATTGCTTTATATTAAAATCATCTAATATTTCAAGTGTCAAACCGTGTCCCCCTTATTTTTTGCATATACGTACTATTATAAAGATTTTAGGAAAAAATTTAAGTAAGATAATGCAGGAAATAGAAGGCAAATGACTTGAGGTGTTGAATAAAAAGAGTTACATTAATAAAAAATGGAGGTGTGTGTTTATGGACACAGCCACTCATCTTGTTATGGGGGTCACATTAGGTGGTTTAGCAACTTTAGATCCAACTATAGCTCAAAGTGATTTTGGACCTCAAGCCGTGATGTTTGCAACAATTGCAGGTTCCAATATCCCTGATATAGATACTGTTTTAAAGCTACGTAATAATGCAAAATATATACGAAATCATCGCGGAATTACCCATTCCATTCCTGCCGTTATTCTTTGGTCATTTCTTATAAGTGGAATTTCCTTCGCCTTCTTTGCAGAAGTTCCCTATCTTCACCTGTTACTTTGGTCATTTATTGCTGTCTTTCTTCATGTATTTGTTGATATTTTTAACGCTTATGGTACCCAAGCATTACGCCCTTTCACCAAAAAATGGATCGCGCTTGGTGTCATTAATACATTTGATGCCATTATTTTCTTTATCCATATCTTAGCGATTGCCTGTATGCTTGTTGGTGCTCATAAAGGTTATACTGCTTTAGCTGCGTATTTATTAATGGCCGTCTATTATATAGGTCGAATTATCATGCGACAAAATGTGAAAAACGTTGTGTACAAACGTTTTAAAAATGTGGAAAAAGTGATTATCTCTCCTTCTTATCGTTTTTATCATTATCATTTAGCTGTTGTCACAACAGAGCATTACTATGTTGCTCGTTGGCACCGCGGCAATATTATGGTATATGATAAATTTGATCGAGTTCCATTTCCAGAAAATGATATTATGCATGCTGCGAAACAAGATGAGAATATTGCTGCTTTTTTATCTTTCTCTCCTGTCTATCGCTGGGATATTTTTGACTACAATAACTACTATGAAGTACGCTTTATTGATTTACGTTACAGAAGCAAAGATTACTATCCGTTTGTTGCAATCGTTCAATTAGATCACAATTTAAATATTATTCGTTCCTATACAGGGTGGATTTTCAGCGAGGAAAAACTTCGTAAAAAATTAGAATTACTTCCACATTAAAAGAAGTGACCAAGAGCGGTCGCTTCTTTTAATGCTTTATATGCTCTTCTTGATTAATGAAATGACTATATTTAGGATTATTTGTACGTATTTCATGAAGTCTTCCACCATGATTCTCAATCCATGCTCTCACCACTTGCTCCGTCATTTTTGCTCCTTGATAGCGACCAGATTTTGCATATGTTGCTTGAAAATCTTCCCATAATAGCTCAACCCATGCACGAGCTTGCGCATAAGATAAAAAATTATTTTTCGCTAGTAGTTCTTTTGTTAATGTTTCATAAATATCATTCATATTACATTCTCCTTTTATTTCTTTCCTCAATTTCTAGAGGATATTTTCTTCTACTTTGCACATTCTATTAATGATACTTCTTAACAAGTATCAAATGATAATGAGGGGGCGTTCTTCTTGGGTAGACAAGCCGAATTTTGGTCTGAGTCAAAAAACAACAGCAAAATAGATGGTCAACCGAAAGCAAAAGCACGTTTTGCTTCCAAAAGACCTAACGGCACAATTAACACGCACCCACAGGAACGTATGCGTGCTGCAAATCAGCAGGAAGAGGAATAGTGTACATGACATCCATTTAACTTCCTACACGAGGTGATAAAGATGAGCTACCGCGATCACTTAGATAGTCGTTCTGAATTATTTAACCATACGTGGACACGTCCAAAACATGCAAAAGCGCAAGTGAATGGACAAACGCAACAAACCCAGTCTCTCATTATATTGGCGAATGAATGTAAAAAACGTCAATTTTAAAATCTCCTATCTCCTTTAACGCCTACCAAAGATGAAAACCAGAGAGATTTTTTTCCTCTCTGGTTTTTATCTTACTATTGATAGACTGCATCCCACCATAAAAACAGTATGTTTTTTCTTCGAGACGTTTAAGTCTACACATTTTGATATCGTATATGCTTCACTCGCTCCTTTCATCATGCGGCTTCTGATTTGGCTGGTTCATTCTGTCTAATCAAATTAGCTTTTAACATTATGCGAAAAAAGCAGTTTCATTCTTGATACCTTTATTTCTTCTTCAGTAATGAAATAGGAATACCCATTTCTTCACTGTCATTTTGTTTATGCCCCCAAGCAAATACCCCATTGAAATACGTAATTGTAAAGAATACACCTGGTTCTTCTACTAATTCATACGTTTCGCCAATTTGAAACTTGCTCATATCTGTCATATAAGCACGAGCCATTGCTATTTTTCTCATTAACACGTCGAATTCATTTACAATACCAAGTTGCTCCGCCTTTACAGCCCGCTCTTTTAACATTCCAATTTCTTCTCTTAGTTCATGTGTTGTCATTTCACTGTATCTCTTAGGCATATTCATTCTATTCCCTCATCCCTCTTCACATTTCATTTGTAAAAATCCCTCTATTTCATCAATCGAAAATCCTTTTCGATATAATGCTTGCTTCATCTTATTTTCAAACGTCCAACCATCATATTTCTTATACTTCTCATAATATTTGTTCCCATGATAGTATAACGCTTCTTGTTGTTTGGAATCATCTTTTTCTTCTTTCAATTCTTCTAAACAAATTTGAATCACATCACGCGAAAATCCTTTACGAATGAGCATATCCTCTAACTTTTGTTTCATTTGTAAAAAGGAATGCTTTTGATAAGATCTTTTCTTTTTTTCTATCAACATAAATGCATTATCAACTTGCTTCTCTTTTGGGTATTCTTGTAAACTGTGGGTAATAATAACTTCTTGAACACCTTTTCTTAAAAGTTCTTTTCTTATAACAGACGGCCCCTTTTGGTTTACATTACTTTGCGTTCGCACATACAAAACAGCGTACTCTTTATCATTAATATAGCGATCATGTAATAATTTTGAAATCACTTCAGAGATGATGGCTTGTCCCACTTCTTTTTTTCGTAAATATTCTTCTACTTCCTGTTTCGTTCTCATTTGATAAGATAAATAAGAAATAGCTTGCAAATATGCTTTTTGCACTTCCTCATTGTATAAAATATTAGCAATTTCTACTTCATCAATTTCTAAACCTTTTTGCAACCCATGCTTAATTAAAACAGCTTGATTTACACTAAATCCGTATTCCTCGCCTTGTCCCTTATCAATATAAATATTAAATCTTTCTTTTGTTCTCTTTTGTACTTCTATTTTCGTAATGACAGCCATATTTTTCACCTCGCTACTATTTTAACATAGTTATGTCGCAATTTTATTCTTGATGAACATATATAAGAAAGGATTCCTTTTAAAATCATACTTCCTGAAAGTACTGGTTTTATTGGAATACAACTAGCACCCTTTTAAAATTCCAAAGACATACCGCTTATGTTCTCATGCTTAAAAAATAAAGAACCTTCATTCTGACATTCAATCCTATCGCATACAATATAGTACTTCTAACATAGTAAAGATAATGGAAATGAGGTCCCTATGAAAATACTATTCAAGCAAGCCATTGTATACCCAATTACATCTCCAAAGTTGCAAGGGGATGTATTAGTCGTAGAAGACAAAATCGGCGAAGTGAAACCATATATTGAGGCAACCGAAGATATGACCGTCATCGATGCAAGAGCACTTCACCTTTTACCCGGATTTATCGACGTTCATACTCATCTTGGATTATATGACGAAGGAACTGGTTGGGCTGGAAATGATGCCAATGAAACCTCCGAAGTATCAACTCCACATATCCGTTCTTTAGATGGCATACATCCCTTTGATATCGCATTTCACGATGCTGTAAAGGGCGGCATTACAACCGTTCATGTCATGCCTGGGAGTCAAAATATTATTGGTGGCACTACATGCGTGATTAAAACGGCTGGCACTTGCATTGATCATATGGTTATACAAGAGCCAGCAGGATTAAAAATTGCTTTTGGGGAAAATCCAAAGCGTATTCATAGTAATGGTACAAAAGAATCCATTACCCGCATGGGTATTATGGGATTGCTGCGCGAATCTTTCTATGAAGCACAACATTATGACAATGATGCTGATTTTCGGATGCTCCCTATTTTAAAAGCATTGCGCCGGGAAATCCCCGTACGCATTCATGCACATCGCGCGGATGATATTCGTTCTGCTCTTCGTTTTGCGAATGAATTTCACCTCGACTTGCGCATCGAACATTGCACAGAAGGACATTTCATTGCTAATGAACTTGGACAACATCATTTAAAAGTTTCTGTCGGCCCAACACTTACACGTCGTTCAAAAATTGAACTCAAAAATAAATCTTGGGACACATATCACATTCTCGCTCAAAAAGGAGTGGAGGTTTCCATCACAACTGATCACCCTTATACCCCCATTCAATATTTGAATATTTGCGCAGCCCTTGCTGTTAGAGAAGGATTAGATGAGAAAACAGCCTTAGAAGGCATCACGATTTTACCAGCACGAAACTTACGTTTAGAAAATAAAATTGGGAGCATTGAGTCTGGAAAAGATGCCGATCTTGTTTTATGGACACACCATCCATTTCATTATTTAGCTAAACCTGTTCTGACTATGATTGATGGGAAAATTATTTACAAAAAAAATAAAAAAAACTAGTTTCTTTTTTTGGCTAGATACAGTATGATACGAATATAAATTGAATGAAACCATAATCAATTTGTGTCGTGATTGTTTTTCAAATTGATGAATGGGGAAGGCAAATGGTGCGCCACCAGCATTATAGACTGGTTCTAGTGGGTTCGATTCCCACCCCGAAATTTTTTAAAGTTTGATATAAAAATTTCGAGGGTGGGATGTTTTTTTCGTCATGCTACCCTCGCGTGAGGAGGAATTAGTATGTTAAAAAAACGCGACTTACACGACAGCCACGTTCTATATGAATTAATGGTGGATCCAGCTGTCTTCCCTTTTGTGCGTCAAAAGGCTTCTTCATATGAAGAATTTCTATTTTTAACAAAGCAAACAATTGAAGCGGAAGAGCGTGGGGAATTAATTTCACGAACGATTTTAGATGAATGGGGAAATCCTATCGGTACAATTACTCTATTTGATATTCAAGAAAAAGCTGGATTTCTTGGTACTTGGCTCGGAAAGCCATATCATGGTAAAGGATATAACAAACTTGCTAAAGATGCATTTTTCAGCGAGCTCTTCTATGAACTGGATATTGAAACAATTTTTATGCGCATTCGCAAAGAAAATATTCGCTCTATTAAGGCAGCTGAAAAACTAGAATATGTGAGCTTAGCAAATGAAACAAGAAAAGCTGTTTATGATCAAATTAATACACAAGAGGAAGTATATAATTTATATGAAATCTCGAAAGATCAATATACATTATCTACAATGCGTGATGCTACATTCCAAGATGCACATCATTTAAAAGAAGCATAGATTCATACTCATTTATGATGTATATCACCTCTTATCATTGGAAACGATAGATAATAACTTTATGATACGAGGTGAATGATAATGGATAAGAAAAAGCGTGAAAAAGCAAGAAATACATTATCTAGTACACAAGAGGTTCTTTATCAAAGAGAATTTAAAAGAGCTGATCGTGTAGCCGGTTATCGTCCAAAAGGCGTTTAATAATAAGAAAAGTTTCCTGATTTAACAGGAAGCTTTTTTTGTGGAAAACTTTATCCACAGAATGAATAGAATTGTGAATAAAGCGAAACTTTAATCAATGGGGTTTTCTTCATCTTCCACTAATTATGAGCCCTCACCAATCAGGATGTTACGCGAGCAGTAAGACTCCCCCCTATCTTTCTTGCTTCTCTCTAAATCTTGAGGTGGGAGTTTTACTGCCCTAAAATAGCAGAATCAATTAAGCGGTGATGGAAGCAAATATAGAAATTACTCACACAGAAACCATTTAATTTGTGGATATTTTTTCTGAAAATTGTGGATCATGTGGATATCATTGTTAATATTCTGATTAAACTTGATATTGAAATCGCATTCTTTTTGTGGATAACATAATTAAGAACCCCTCTTTCAAATAGAAAAGAGGGGTTCTTATTACGTGAAAGACTGGGCTAGAGCTGGTGATTTCATTGGCACATGATTCGTCTGTGCATGATTCTCTTCTAAAATTACATCTACAATATGAGCAGCTGGTTCTGGACGATAAATGCTTCCCATTGCTTCTTTCATTTGTAAAAGCTTCCTATCATCCTCTAATAAAGCTTTTGTTTTCTCAAAAATCTCAGCATCTTCACGTATTACAACTGCAGCTCCCTTGCTCTCAAAGTAAATTGCATTTTCGTTTTCTTGCCCCGGTACAGGTTTGTATAAAATGACAGGTACTTGTAAAGCAGCCGCTTCACTTAATGTAATGCCTCCCGGCTTTGTAATCATACAAGAAGTAACACGGAATAATTCGTCAATATTCTCTATATAGCCAAATACTTTTAATGCTTCAGAATTTTGTTCCTGTAGCTTCAATAATTCTTGCTTTAGAGCATCATTTTTCCCACAAACAACAGCTACTTGTAGATTAGGAACAGACATAAATGACGCGCACAAATCTTTCACGTTCCCTAATACACCATGAGCTCCTGCTACAATAAGTAAAATCTTTTTCTCACGAGATAACTGATATTTATTATATATAAGTTCTGAATTCATGGTTAACTCGAAATTTTTACGAATCGGAATCCCAGTTTCTACAATGCGCTCTGCGGGTACACCGATTTCAATCATTACTTGTTTTACATGATCTGTTGCAACAAAATAACGATCTACTTCACGATGAATCCATATTTTATGCAAACAGAAGTCTGTTAATACATTATAAACAGGAATTGAAAAACCCGTTTGTTTTTTCAGCTCTGGCACAGCAATAATCGGAAACGTATTAATGACTATATCTGGTTTCTCTGTATGCAAAAGTGCTTTCAGACGCTTTCTCCCAAAATTGGCATACCACGATGCAATTTTTTTATCGTAAATTTTCTCTACACCATAATAAAACAAACGATATAACTCTTTACCTATCGTATAGCTTTTTAAATATAGATATTTTGTAATATCCGTTATAACTGGATGTGACTCTCCAAATAAATCACAAACAATCACATCTTCGATTCCTTTTTGACGAAATGCTTGTTCTAATGTTTTTGCTACTTGCACATGACCATTGCCATAATGTGCTGTTAATATTAAAACCTTGGGGTTTTTTATCAAACAAATCCACTCCTAGCTTTTTCGCTTCTCCGTATTGCATATACGACAATAGGAAAAACATTTTCCTAAAAAATTACATATTTGGACCCTAACACTTTCATGTTAGCTATGTACCTGTCGTGGATATGCAAGGCATATAAGATTGACCCCTTAATCCTATTTATGCTCATATCTTTACATTATACTTTCCTATAAGAGCTTTCGCAATAATTTGAAGGTGTTCTACATTCCATAATACGCGCCTTAATACATCTTAATTCTTTTTACTATTTAGATTTCCCTTTACAATTATGTAAATTTCTCTTCTAATCCCTTTACAAAAATATGGATATTCTACTTTCAGTATACTCCTTTATCTATATATACTCTAGCGTTTATTAGAGGAAAAAGAAAAGTCTAATCCAAACTATGGATTAGACCGCTTTTAAAATTTCTTTTGCATGTAAAACACTTTGTTCTGTTGGAGGTTCAACACCTTGAAGGGGATACTTATGTCCAAGTGTTTCCCACTTATATACACCAAGTTTGTGATATGGTAGCACTTCAATCTTTTGTACATTAGACAAACTTTGAATAAACTGAGATAATCTTTGTAAATCTTTCTCGCTATCTGTAACGCCAGGAACTAATACATGTCTTACCCAAATGGATTTCTTTTTATCTGATAAATAACGAGCAAATTGTAAAATATGTTCATTTGGTTTTCCTGTTAATTTTCGATGCTTTTTGGAATCAATATGTTTTAAGTCCAGTAAAACCAAATCTGTGTAATCCATTAAGAGATCTAATTTTCTTTGGAATTCTGGTTCTTCTGAGTAACACCCTCCCGAAGAATCGATTGTTGTATGAATTCCAACTTCCTTACATTTTTTGAATAATTCAATTAGGAAATCTAATTGTAATAATGGTTCTCCACCACTAACTGTAATACCGCCTTCTGAAGCCTCAATAAAGGGAAGGTAACATGTAACATCCTGCATAATTTCATCAACTGTTATTTCTTTTCCTTTACCAATCTCCCATGTATCAGCATTATGACAATATTGGCAACGTAATAAACACCCTTGTGTAAATATGACATAACGAATTCCTGGGCCATCAACAGTACCACAAGACTCTACAGAATGAATTCTTCCTTTTACCATGTTACTTCCTCCTTTATTGAAACAATTTCCCCCGTGCTCTTATTAAGAGATAGGGGGAAATTTTTCTTTACATGCTTTCATGCATTGTACGATTAATTACATCAATTTGTTGTTCACGAGTTAATTTAATAAAGTTAACAGCATAACCAGATACACGAATTGTTAATTGTGGATATTTTTCAGGATGTTCCATTGCATCCAATAATGTTTCACGATTAAATACGTTAATATTTAAGTGATGTCCTTCTTTTACTGCATATCCATCTAACATAGATACTAAGTTACTAACTTGTACCTCTTCTTCTTTACCAAGCGCTTTCGGAATGATGGAGAATGTATTAGAAATACCATCTTGCGCATCTTCGTATGGTAATTTCGCAACAGATAATAGCGATGCTAGTGCACCTTTTGTATCACGTCCATGCATTGGATTTGCCCCTGGTGCGAATGGTTCTCCAGCACGGCGTCCATCTGGAGTATTACCAGTTTTCTTACCATATACCACATTAGATGTAATTGTTAAGATTGACATTGTATGAACAGAATTACGGTATGTTTTATGTTTACGAAGTTTGTTCATAAATGTTTTCACAAGATTTACTGCAATTTCATCAACGCGGTCATCATTGTTACCATATTTCGGGAAGTCACCTTCAATTTCAAAGTCAACCGCGATACCATTTTCATCGCGAATTGGTTTTACTTTTGCATATTTAATTGCACTTAAAGAGTCAGCTACGACAGATAGACCAGCGATTCCTGTTGCCATTGTGCGAAGAACTTCTGTATCATGAAGTGCCATTTCGATACGTTCATAGCTATATTTGTCGTGCATGTAATGAATTACATTTAATGTATTTAAGTAAAGACCCGCTAACCATTCCATTGTCATATCAAATTTATGCATAACTTCATCATAATCTAGTACGTCGGAAGTAATTGGTGCAAATTCTGGCCCTACTTGCACTTTTGATTTTTCGTCTTTCCCACCATTAATAGCGTATAATAAAGCCTTCGCTAAGTTTGCACGAGCTCCGAAGAATTGCATTTGTTTACCAATTTTCATTGCGGATACACAGCAAGCAATACCATAGTCATCGCCATATTCTGGACGCATAATGTCGTCATTTTCATATTGGATTGCAGATGTTTTAATAGACATTTTTGCACAGTAGTTTTTAAATTTCTGTGGTAATTGCTTAGACCAAAGAACTGTTAAGTTTGGCTCTGGCGCAGGTCCTAAATTGTCCAATGTATGCAAGAAACGGAATGAGTTTTTTGTTACTAATGGACGACCGTCAAGTGCAATACCACCGATAGATTCAGTTACCCAAGTTGGATCACCAGAGAATAATTCATTATAATCAGGAGTTCTTGCAAATTTTACAAGACGTAACTTCATAATGAAATGGTCAACAATCTCTTGGGCTTCCTCTTCAGTTAAAGTGCCATTTTCTAAATCTCTTTCAACATAAATATCTAAGAATGTTGAAGTACGTCCAAGACTCATTGCAGCCCCGTTTTGTTCTTTAATTGCTGCAAGATAAGCAAAGTATAACCATTGGAATGCTTCTCGTGCATTTGTCGCTGGTTTTGAAATATCAAAACCGTGAGAAGCTGCCATTTCTTTTAATTCTTGAAGTGCACGAATTTGTTCAGATACTTCTTCACGTAAACGGATAACCTCTTCACTCATTACACTTCCTGTTAGGTTTAAATCCTCTTCTTTCGCTTCAATTAAACGATCTACCCCATATAGTGCTACACGGCGATAATCACCAATAATACGTCCGCGTCCATATGCGTCTGGAAGACCAGTAATAACACCTGATTTACGAGCTGCTCTCATTTCTGGAGTGTAAGCATCAAATACACCTTGGTTATGAGTTTTGCGCCAATCTCTAAAGATACGACTTAATTCCTCATCCACTTTAAATCCATATGCTTCACAAGATTGCTCTGCCATACGAATACCACCAAATGGTTGTAAAGAACGTTTAAATGGCTGATCTGTTTGAACACCTACTACTTTTTCAAGCTCCTTATTTAAATACCCTGGACCATGTGATGTAATAGAAGAAACAATTTTTGTGTCCATATCAAGAACGCCACCATTTTCACGTTCTTGTTTAGTTAGATCCATTACTTGATCCCAAAGTTTTTTTGTTGCTTCTGTTGCTCCTGCTAAGAAGGATTCGTCCCCGTTGTAAACGTTTACATTATTTAGAATGAAATCGCGAACATCAATCTCAACTTTCCATTTTTCACCTTTAAATTTTTCCCATGCATTTTTTACAGTTTCTAATACTTGAGTCATCCTAATCTCCTCCATTTTTGATTAGTACAGGACTAAGATTTTTTATATAACAGCTTACACATTTAGAATACTACTTTTTTTAAAAAACGAACGAGATAGTTGTGACACATTTGTGAAACGTTGAGCAAACAAATATATAGATAGTGTTAATATTAGTTTAATACTCTTTAAAATTGGCTCTTTCCTTAATTATATTTTTTAGTATCCTTATAAACGAATGCTATTTTGCAGTATAAAAAGTCATCCCCCCTTATAAACTGTAATACCCTTATCTCTTATTCTGTTATATTATTTTTATGACAGAATAGACGAAGTGTACCAAATCGGTACACTTCTTGTTTATAATTTTAAACTTTAGGTCTGATGACAAACAGATATCATCACGAATCATCTTTTAATCATTCTCTATTTCACGAAACCACTGAATCGTCTCTTTTAATCCTTGCTCCCATGAAACATTAGGATGGAATTGGCACATTTCTTTTAGCTTTGTAACATCAGGCTTTCGATTCGGAATTTCTTCAAACCCATGTGGATACACCTTTTCAAATGGCACATGAACAATTTTGGAAGATGAATGCGTCAATTGATGAATATCTTGCGCTACTTCTTGAATGCTTTTTTCGTCTTCAGATCCTATATTAATAATTTCTCCATTTACTTTTTCATCCATTGCGGCAATTGTCGCTTCTACCGCATCACTTACATACGTAAAACAACGCGTTTGCTTTCCATCTCCATATACAAGAAGATCATCACCTTGAAGTGCTGCACGAATAAATCGCGGAATCACCCCAGCATATGGACCATCTTTTGCTCTAGGGCCATAAATATTAAAATAACGGACAATTGTTACTGGTAATCCTTGTAGCGCATATCCTAAACACAATGTCTCTTCTAATGTTTTACAAATTGCATAACTCCAACGAATTTTAGATGTTGCCCCATATAACCGATCATCATCTTCCGAAAAGGGTGGCGTTCCTTTTCCATACACTTCAGAAGTGGAGGCAAAAATCACTTTCTTCTTCCCCTTTAATGCTGCTTGTAAAATATTTCTTGTTCCATCAAAATTCGTTTCAATTAATTCAATGCTTTTTTCCATTGTAGTCTTTACACCTAAAATAGCAGCTAAATGAAAGACAACATCATGCTGATTTACCAATTCATGCATTGAATTTTTATCAAGAATACTAATTGGAATAATCGGAATATTTCCTGTTAACTCTTCATGATATTTACTTTTTCCTTTATAAAAATTATCAACAATCGTAACTGGATGACCTCGTTTCACGAGTTCTTCCGCTAAATGTGATCCAATAAATCCTGCTCCACCTGTAATCAAACAACGTTTCTTCATGCACTCACCTTCTTTAGTACACCTCGTGTATCTATTACATGCTTCATTCCTTTACATATATTCCAATCTATATTGGAATGATCTGTTACAATTAGTATGCAATCTGCTTTTTCTAATGTTTTCTTCTTAAGTGGGATAGAATCATATATTTTATCTCCAATTTTCGCAGATGAAATATATGGATCGTGATATTGTACTTTATATCCCTCGTTTACTAACAGCTCGATAATTGGTAATGCTGGAGATTCTCGTAAATCATTTACATCTTTCTTATACGCAATACCAATCAGAAAGACAGTTCCTGGGGGAGCACTTAATTCTTTCACCTGCGTTACAATTTGTTGCGGCATCTTTTCATTAATCATATGAGCTACTTCGATTAATTGACTTGATTGCCCTAGCTGTCTTGCTTTCCACTGAAAATATAAAGGATCAACTGGAATACAATGTCCTCCTATTCCTGGTCCCGGCCAATATGGTGTAAAACCAAATGGTTTTGTCGCCGCAGCTTCAAGAGCCTCCCGAAAATCAATCCCCAACTTTTCACAAAGTATATTTAACTCATTTACTAAGGAAATATTAACTAAACGCTGAATATTTTCAAATAACTTACACATCTCTGCTACTTTTGGGGAACTAACTGGAACGACTGTGTCAAATATCGTGCTATACAATTTTTGGACTTGTTGCTTACATCTTTCTGTTTGACCACTAATGACTTTTGGAATGGTTTGTACTGTATATTGCTGATTCGCTGGATCAATTCGCTCTGGTGAGTATCCAATATAATAATCTTTTCCAACTTCTTTACCTGATTGAGCAATAATCGGAATGATGACCTCTTCCAATGTACCCGGATATGTGGAACTTTCAAAAATGAAGGTTTGTCCTGCTTGAAGGTTTTGTTTTATATAATGAGAGGCTGCAATAAGAGCACTTAAATCAGGTTCTTTTTGTTTATTAATTGGCGTTGGTACCGTAACAATCACATACTCACTATTTTGAAATTCTTCTATCCCTGTATGAGGCGTATAAACTACCAACTGTTTGTTTTGAACCAAATCTTTTAAAACATTCGAGGAAACATCTGGTATATAGCTATCTCCTTTTTCAATTCGTTCTATTTTTCGTTTATCTTTATCTAATCCGACTACGTTATATCCTCTTTCCGCAAAATGTATCGCTAAAGGAAGACCAACATAGCCCAATCCAATGACAGTTATCTTCCTACTATCATTCATTTTTTCTTCTCCTTTCTCTTTTTCCATATTTACCTCGCCATTTATGAAATGAGCGTCGCGAAGTTTTTAAAAATATTATTTAAAAAATAATTTAATGGTCTATTCAAACTGTTTACTAGTTTTCTTCAGTGTTTATTCAATAGACGCATCCTTAACTTTTTTCATTTATATAAAATAATATGGATAATACATCTGTACATCTTAATGTATACAAGTATTACTGATTTTGTGATAGGTAAGTCATACATTTCCGAAAAAATTAGTAGTTTCGTACATAAAGTGCAGCTTTAATCAGCGAAAACTTTCTTCATTCCCGACTGATGAGCTCTCACCAATCGGACTGCCCTAAAATAGAAGGATAAACTCATTACATAGAAAAAAGCAGGTGATGTCTCATCTGCTTTTTTTATTACTTTCATGATGCTTCTGAATCCCCATATCCATATAATCCTTCTGAATATACAAAGAAATACCTCTCTAAACAAACAGAGACTATCTCAAAGATAGTCTCTTACACTTCAATATGCTGCAGCATTGTATACATATCATTATTTACTTTGCCAAATGATTTAATATTATTTTGAATGTTTGATAATAAAACAACATGTATATTTCCGCTTTTGCTAAAGCCATTTAAGCAATTCCAGCCAGGCATAACACCGTGATTCGAATAACTGCCTGGATTCACATACCATCCAAATCCATAATTTTTTCTCACAGGTGTGAACATTTCATTATAACTCTCTTCTGAAATGAGTTTTCCAGAAAATAGTCCTTCATTAAATAAATATAAATCATACGCACTTGTATATATATCACCGCATCCATATAATTGTGACATACTTGGAATAGCAGGTGTTGTCATATTATTATTTACAATCTTATATCCGGTGGAAGGATATCTTGTTTGCTCTAACGCTCTTCCAAATCCTGAGTTTTTCATTCCAATTACATCGAAAATATGTTGCTTAATATATTCTTCTAACGGTTGTCCACTCACTTTTTCAACAATATAAGCAAGGATAGAATAATTAGAGTCAGAATACTCCCATTTCCCCCCCGGATTTGCTAAACGTTTTTGTTCTCCAATTCTTTTCAACAATTCCTCGTGAGAAATATCTTCGCTACCTGCCTCATATTCTGGAATTCCTGACGTATGCGTCAATAGATGTGATAGCTTCAGTCCCTCACCGTGTGGAAAACCAGGAATATATTTCGTGACTATATCTTCTGTTTGCAGTTTGTTTTGATCCTTTAACTGCATAATCGCCGTTGCTACAAATGCTTTTGAAATTGAACCAATATAAAATGTCGTTTCTGAATTATTTGGTATTTTTTTCTCTTGATTCGCTAGGCCATATCCTTTATTCAAAAGTACTTTGCCATTCTTTACAACGACTGCCGTTCCACTAAACCCTTTACTTTGCAAATACTGATCTAACTCAGCATTTTCGTTAATATCTTGCGGAGGCCCTTCAACAGGCTGTTCTGCCGCTTTCACTGTTTGTTCTGGTTGCTTTGGTTGTTGCTCCGTTTTCTTCGATGCTTCTTCTTTCTTGTTCACCTTCGTTGCAACTTTTAACATATTCTCTTTTTTACTATGTGACATTATTTTTGTATATCCAAAATATACAATTAAAAATACTAGACTGAGAATCACGATTCCTCTTATGTACACCATTGGTCTCCGAACTTTCGGATTCACACTATCCTTTTCCTGTTCCATAACTGCTGTTTTCCCCTCATTTTATTCATTTTTTGAAAAAATTAGTCCCATTTTTTCAAAAGGAATGGAAAATCCATTTCATACCATACTTACTGTATCATGCACTACGCTGATTACCAACTGATATGTACAAAAAAGAAAAAGAAATTTTTCAAAAGTAAGATTCACATATAAGAAAGAGGATATCCTCTAAAAGATGAATTTTATCCATCTTTTCGGATATCCTCTTTTCTCTTCAATTTATACGTGTTTTTTCATATCTTCAGCAACTGATTCAACGTTTGTTCCAACGATAACTTGCACACTTGTGTTACTTAATTTCATAACACCTCTCGCACCAGCACGTTTTAACGCTGATTCATTTACTAAGTTTGCATCTTTTACTTGTAGACGGAGACGAGTCGCACAGTTATCAATCACTGTTAAGTTGTCTTTTCCGCCGAGTGCAGTTACATATGCTTCTCCAATCGAACCTGCAACTGGCGCTTCATCATCTGTTGCTAATTCCTCATCATCTTCACGCCCTGGAGTTTTCAAGTTAAATTTCTTAATTAAGAAGTAGAATACAACAAAGTAAATAGCTGCATAAATTAAGCCAATTCCTGCTAATAATAATGGTTTTGTTGCAATACCAAAGTTTAAGAAATAATCAATGGCACCAGCACTAAATGAAAAACCATCATGAATGCCAAGTGATGTTGTTACAAATAGTGAAATACCTGTTAATACAGCATGGATACCATATAATACTGGAGATAAGAACATGAACGAGAATTCAATTGGTTCTGTAATACCAGTTAAAAATGAAGTTAGTGCAAGACCCGCTAACATTCCTGTAACCATTTTACGTTTTTCTGGTTTCGCAGCTGCAATCATTGCGAAACATGCTGCTGGTAAACCAAACATCATAACTGGGAAGAAACCAGTCATAAACATACCTGCTGATGGATCTTTCGCAAAGAAACGAGCAATATCACCATGAACAATATCGCCTGCTGCATTTGTAAAGTCACCAAGCACAAACCAGAAGTATGTGTTCATTACATGGTGCAAGCCAATTGGAATCAATAAACGGTTCAATAAACCGAATAAACCAGATCCAATTGCACCTAAGTTGACAATACCATGAGCTACTGCATCAATGCCACTTTGAATTGTTGGCCAAATTTGACCAAATACTAATCCTAAAAGAAGCATAACGACGGATGTAATAATTGGAACAAAGCGTTTTCCTGCAAAGAAACCTAACCATTCTGGCAATTTGATCTTATGGAATTTGTTATATAATAACCCAGCAACAATCCCGGCAATAATCCCACCAAGGATCGCCATATTTATTTTAGGTGTTAACGCTGCTGCTTTTGAAACTTTTGTCATTGTATCCGCTAACTTACTTGGATCAACTGACCCCAATAAGTCTTGAACACTTTTTAATTTATCATTTAGTTCTGCTGTCGAATAACTAACACTTAAAGTATTAGTTGTATTCTTCATAACTAGATAACCAATCGCACCTGCAAGACCTGCAGCACCACTACCATCAACTGACAAACCGATTGCAACGCCAATTGCAAAAATAAGTGCTAAGTTATCAAAAATAGCTGCACCGGCTTGTGCCATAACAGGTATATCAAATACATCTGGTTGCCCTAAACGAAGCAATAATCCTGCTGCTGGCAATACTGCAATTGGAAGCATTAATGCTTTACCAATACGTTGTAAAAACTGTAACATTATGATTCCCCCTATCCAATTTCTGAAATCGTTACCATTATATACATATTTAAGAAAACGCTTTATCTTTTGAAACCATCATAACATACAGTTGTATAGATGTGTAGCTTTATTTTGAAAATTTTATGGACATATTATATCTTCCAAATGATTCTATAAAAAGCAAGTTAAACCACCTAACTTTTACAAATATCCCTATTCTTAGCTTATTTCTTTACTTTAAAGCTGCACAATCCATAAATAGCAAGAGAAAAGATAACTGATTGTATGAAAGTTTTATTTTATCATTCCACCTTTTCATGGTATTATTTATTTCCCACCACACACGGGAATAGTAAACTTAGTTCATTCAAAATAGGAGCGTTGGTATTATGCAGTGTGTTGAAACAAACAACTTAAAACAGTTGTTAGAACAAGTCAAACCATATACAAAAAAAGGGAAACTTGCTACTTATATCCCCGAATTAGGAAATGCAAATCCAGACGATTTAGGAATTGCAATTTACCATAAAGAAACCGAGTATGTTCATGCTGGGAGCTCCCAAATGCTTTTTACCCTTCAAAGTATTTCAAAAGTAATTACACTTGCTCTTGCCCTGTTAGACCGCGGTGAAGAATATGTATTTTCTAAAGTTGGAATGGAGCCAACGGGGGATCCATTCAATTCCATTATTAAATTAGAAACAACAAGCCCTTCTAAACCCCTTAATCCAATGATTAATGCAGGTGCACTAGCAATCACAAGTATGCTGAAAGGAGCGAATAACGAAGAAAAAATAGAACGAATTCTCAATTTCGTACGTGAAATCACGGATAATCCTACTATTCATTATTCTGCAAAAGTTGCTACTTCCGAGCTAGAAACGGCTTATTTAAATCGTTCGCTCTGTTACTACATGAAGCAAAATGGTATTATCGATAACGATATTGAAGAACTAATGGATTTATATACACGCCAATGTGCAATTGAAGTGAATTGTATTGATTTAGCACGCATCGGTTTAATTTTTGCAATGGATGGCTATGATCCCTATAAACAAAAACAAATTATCCCAAAACATATTACGAAAATTTGTAAAACATTTATGGTAACTTGCGGTATGTATAATGAATCTGGAGAGTTTGCCATCCGTGTTGGAATCCCCGCAAAAAGCGGTGTTGCTGGTGGCATTTTCGGCTGTGTCAAAGGAGAAATGGGCATTGGCATTTTCGGGCCAGCATTAGATGAAAACGGAAATAGCATCGCTGGATTTAAAATATTAGAACTGCTATCAGCTCAAGAAGGCTGGAGTATTTTTTAATGACAATGTTCAAAAGAGGTACCTTATTTCTAGTAAAATAAGGTAACCTCTTTTTATTATGCATATTTCACTCACTTCTGAATAATATAGTACAACCTAGTGCTATACTTGGTGGAGGTGTAAAAATGAAATTGATATTCCAAATGGCTAAGCAGCCTGTTTTGGAAAAAACAATCCTTCTCTTTATACTTAGTATTGTAGAAAGCTTAAAGCTAAAAGTTGTTTCCCTAGATGAAGCACATCGATACATATTTAATTTAGACGTCCTCGAGTTATTAATGGATCGTAATATTGATGATCAAGTATTAGAACTCATTCATTTCGGAATGAGCCTTGAGGACATTCTTCATGTCCTTCCAGAAGAGCTTGAACAAAGTGTTGAAGAGTTGAAATGGCGCTGTATTCAAGTTCTTAGTGAATACGAAATGTATGAAGAATCCCAACAATTAATCGAAGATATCCGCTAAAAAAGCACCTATATAGGTGCTTTAATGTTTCTTTAAACTATTTTTATACGTTTCAATATTAACAGGTAATTCTTCCTCTTCTAACGTATGCTCATTTAC
Source organism: Bacillus cereus group sp. BfR-BA-01522 (assembly GCF_022662635.1). Classification (NCBI taxonomy): domain Bacteria; kingdom Bacillati; phylum Bacillota; class Bacilli; order Caryophanales; family Bacillaceae; genus Bacillus; species Bacillus cereus group sp. BfR-BA-01522. The sequence goes on from NZ_JAKUDY010000020.1 coordinate 36,928, forward strand.
ATCCTTATGAATGAATGCTCCTTTAGGCGGCTGATGATCATGCCCTTTTTTCTTATGGTCAAATGCTTTGCCACGTCCCATATCCATCCCCCTTTCTAGTTATGAAATCAATATTAGTATGAAGAAAAAGGTGTCGATATATGCAGTACTTTGGTGTATTCCCACGGAAATACTCGAATTTTATTTTTCTGTATCCTGTTTACATTAATTGATCAATTCCGATTAAAATCAATAAAATCCCAGCAATGATTGTCGCCCATTTTCCTAAGTATTCTGCAAAAAATCTTTTTCCGATATAAGAAAAAGCGCTAATACAAATAAAACTAAATGCTCCTGAAATAATAGCCGTCCACCAAAGATTTAAATTAGTTACTCCCGCATCAAATCCTCCGGCAATATTATTAATTGACAATGCAACACCTAACACAAGTGCTTCAGAAAAACAAATCGTTTTTGAGCCATCAAAATCAGCATTCTCTGGATTACGTAATATGCCTATCATACTCCTCTCTTTCTCTAATCCTTCTGCTGATTTATTTAATAAGGGCTGGCATAAAACAAAGATTCCAATGCTTCCAAGAACAAGCGCTCCAATTAAATTTGCCATAAAATCTGAAATAAATAATGAAATCCAATTTCCAAATAAACCAGCTAACAAAGTAAAAAGAAATCCGAAAAAAGCGATAATGAAGTTGTTAAACCAAGAAATACGAATATTACGAATCCCGTATGCAATTCCTACACCCGCATTATCTAAATTAGAAGCAATCCCTATTAATAAAATAGAAAATAATCCTGCCGAACTCATCAACATTCACTCCTTCATTGCTATTTTCCATGCATATTATGCAAATATTGAGCAATTGTGCCTGTCAGGTTCATATACTGATAATAAAAACTCAACATTTGTTCAACACTTTCGAAACAAGAAGGAGTGCTAAACTATGTCTACGGAAAATCCGAATGATAAGCTTGGCGCATTACTAAGAAAATTATTAAAAGAACGTAATCTATCTATGCGTCAATTAGGAACACTCACAAATATTGATCCATCAACGATTTCACGAATTATAAGTGGTAAACAACAAGCAAAGCAAAAACACTTACAAAAGTTCGCTGAATGTTTAAAAGTCCCACCACAACTGTTATATGGTGCCCTGCATTCAGCTTCTTCCCCTATCAAAAAAGAAAAAATCGATATGTATAACTCCATTGATACGATTCAAGATACCCTACAGTCATCGAACCTTTTTGATTATGATTACACAACAATACGCGTCAAACAAGAATTGGAAAACTATGAACGGTATGCGCAAACGACAGAAGGACAAATGCGTATTCATGAAAGCTTCTCAACAAAATTAAAGCAAATTGATAGCACAGGTCCCTTTATTGAGCAACTAACAGAAATGTATCAACAATTTTGCAAAGATACGATTTCTGAAACAGAACGTGCTGTAATCGGAAGCGCTTTATTGTATTTTGTTTTATCAACAGACATTATCCCAGATTATATATTTCCTATTGGTTATTTAGATGATGCAATCGCAGTTGAATTAGTCAAAGAAAAGCTAGCTCATTTGCGGAAAGAGCTGTAGAGAATATAATGGAACCTGTGCCAAACTATCATAAAACATGACAGTTTGGAGACAGTTTTTCCATGCTATATCGACCAGACAACAAAATTCGTCACCTTACCTCTATAAACAAGCCTGCAAAAAAAGAGACTGTTTACAATTTTACAGTCTCTTTCACCATTTAAAAATCAACCTTTTCTAAATACAATCCATTCGCATCCGCAAGGCAATTAATCTGATTCCTTTGTTTTGCTTCTAAAATTTGCGGAATTGCTTCAGCATCAAGCTGTCCTAATCCGACTTCAATTAATGCTCCAACAATTTTTCTTACCATATTGTGAAGAAAACCATTTCCGCTCACTCGAATTTGAATAAACCCTTCGCTTTCAAAAACATCGAGCACGTATATTTCCCGAACCATTGATTTCTTTTTTGATTTCGCATTTGAAAAAGCAGTAAAATCATGTGAACCAATGAAATAGTGAGCTGCTTGTTTCATGTTTTCAACATTTAACTTTTTAGGAACATGCATACTGTATTTACGCATAAATGGATTCGTATGTTCCTCATTCCAAATTTTATATAAATATGTTTTTGTCTTTGAGTTGTAGCGAGCGTGAAAACGTTCAGGAACCTGCTCCACCTCCGTGATGCTAATATCGTTTGGTAAGTATTGATTTAAATATTTTTTCACTTTCGTTTCCACTAATTTTTCATCGACCTTAAAGTTCGCTACTTGGTTTAGAGCGTGTACCCCAGCATCTGTTCTGCTACAGCCGATAATTTCAATTTCTTGTCCAATCATTTCTGACAGTACACTTTCAATTTTTCCCTGGATTGTATTATCGTTATTACCAAGACGCTGCCAGCCTTTAAAGCGTCCGCCGTCATATTGAATTGTGAGTTTGTAGTTGTTCATTTTATTCTCCTTATTTTCTAACAAGCCTAACCACATTCTCCACATGTGTGGTCACTAGCAAGTGAACACATTTTACTATCCTCGTCACTTGCTTGTGAACACAAATCTGGATTCGTAATGTCTACGTCTTTTGACTTCTTCGTATTCTTTCTTTTGGGTTTAAACTTACCGCCATCTTGGCTGTCTGTCAACCCTGTCTTATAAATGAATACGAGCTTGTGGGGGTCAATCGTACCGTCTTCTTCGACACCACCCACAATTACTTTTTCTACAATACTTTCAAAAACATAGCGGTCAAATTCATCAAGAACTTGGTTGTTTTGCAACGTCTTTCTAAATTCAGCCCATCTACTACTACCACGCTTTGTCTTATATCCAAGATTTTCAAGCTCTCTACCAATGACACTTCCGCCTGCTCCCTCAATATATCTATTGAAAATATATTTTACGATTACAGCTTCTTCATTGACAGAGATACTTTTATCCTCTGGGTGATAATCATATCCAAGGCAACCTTGAAACCCAACCAGCTCTCCACGGCTCATCTTCATTTTTAAACCCTTTTTAACATTGGCAGATATATTTTCTACTTCTTGTTGTGCCACTGAACTTAGAACTACAAGTAACAATTCACCGTCCATAGTTAAGGTATTGATTTTTTCATCTTCAAAATAAACCGCAATATTCTTTTCTTTCAGCATACGAACGTATTTCAAAGTATCAAGCGTATTCCTAGCAAACCTTGAAATAGACTTGGTTATCACCATATCCAGTTCGCCATTCATACAATCGTTAATTAGCCGTTGAAAATCTGTCCGCTTATCAACTTGTGTTCCTGTGATAGCCTCATCAGCATAAATATCAGCAAATACCCAATCCTTATTCTTCTTGATTAGATTTATATAATAGGTAACTTGTGACTTATAACTGTTTAGCTGGTCTTCGGAATCGGTACTAACACGACAATACGCTCCTACTCTTAATGATTGAAGACTATGGGTTTTGTTTCTGTCTGTTATTGTACGATTCGCTTTAATAATTTCTATTTCTGTCATATACCATCACCTCTCTTTTGTATTCCTTTTATAGTGTTAATCATAATGCGAATAAAGATCCAATTAAAGCAGTAATATTTGCAACAATCCCATAGTCCTTTTTTAGTCGCTGTTCCATCTTCTGATATTCCTTATCGCTTATTAAACCTTTATTGTAAAGCTGTTTTAACATAGCTAATTGCATACTATATTCTAACAACTGCATTTTCATAAATCAGCTCCTTTCATTTCGGTAGTCTTCATACACAGCCAGATGGTCTAGGAAAACCCACAGGAATTTCACCTCTGCTCAAACTCGGAGTAGCTACCCAATGCGGTGAAGCGTTCAAGGTAGGAGTATCATTATGGCAATCTATAAATCATGGCTACTTCAATTTCCAAGATTGAAGATTGTAGGTCAAATAGGTATCGCTCGTTCAAATGAAGTCATGGCGTATTTGCTTACACAGCTTATTACAGATTGAATGTGTCTGGCTATGCTATTCAGTTGTCAAAGAACGAATCGGCGTTTATTTGCCTATCAAGGATCACAATGGCTTGGTGAACTTGATAGAGAAATAATTTTCAAGAGTTCCCCATGCACCAACGCATTTTCTCGATACATGGGTCGGGGATAATTATTAGATCAGCTCAAAATTGAGAATCGCCATAATCAGCTTTGTTTCTAATACTCATTTGATTTCTGGCTCTACATGAATGTAGGGATTGCCAAATTCATCAAACAACGTTTTCTGCGAGAGCTTAATCATGTAATGTTCAAAGTGCTTTAAAATCTGGTTCATAGCCATAACATCACCCTGAACCGCCAACACAATGATTGGGAATGGTAATACGTTCTGCTTATTCTTCATTTGTGTGTTCCTCCATAAATTTCCGTAATTCGTCCAGAGCATTTTCTTTGTGATAATGCACGGTACTTTGAGCAAGATTCATCATTGAATCAATGTCCATTTCTTTCATATCTAGAAAGTACGAAAGCAGGATAATGTCTTGCCGTCTTTTTGAAAGTGATTCAATTGCCTGTGCAATCAGAATATTTTCAATCGGTATCTCGTAATCAAACGCTGTAAAGAAGATACATTCGGCTTCGTAGTTATCGAAGCTACACAACTTCGCTAAATCGTCTGGTGTCAGTGCTTCTAAAGAAACGAAACGGTTTTGCCAGCGTCGATTATCTTCATAAATGGTTCTTGCTTGATTCCGCAGGACTGTTTTACAGAAGCTATCAAATTGATGTTCGATAGTCTTTTCATAATCAGAAGTATTCGCCATAAGATTCACCCCCTTTCCGCTTTGCAAAGGCGAGCTATCCTTTGCTCACTCCTGTCACTGATGGGAAGGGGGAATAATCGAAAAATCCAAAAAATTTCAAAAAAGTACACACTTAAACCTTGTGGTAAAAATGTGTACTTTTTTCTTATATTCAGTTGTATATCTTTTATCTTTAAATTCCACTTGCATAGTAGCCCTCCAACAGCCACTACACATAAGAGAAATTTATACTATTTTGTCCAATCAAAAAAGCCGACAACTTGGAGTATGTTTTAACTTCAAAGTTATCGGCTCTGCTTCTTGGCGTCTGGCTCTTTTATGATTGACATATTAAATTTTTCTATATTGATTAAGCTTTCTTGCTTACATTTCGGGCAGTATAAGGGGAGGTATCTAATCATTGTGTTTTCCCGTATTTTAATACGAGTTTTATTGTGACAAAGTGGACAGAAAATCCATTGTGATTTTTCCATTACATTACCTCGAATTTATATGTTTTTTGTTAAAGCTTTTAGCTTGTTTAACTTTTCTTAGATTTTTAACATCTACAGCCTTTGTTATTCTAATTGCAGTAGAAGTAATTGATAAAATGGCAACTATCGATAAAGTAAGATTCAATATATCAGAATAATTTGTGGGAAATATTCTATGAACTATCACGCCTATGATAGGAAGTATATAGAATATTACAGCGACTAACTTGCCTAGTTTATCAAAGCTGAATACAGCAGTCGCTTGACTTTGTATGCTTATTACATAAGAGGTGATTAAAAACTCAATAAATTTTGAAGTAATTAAAAATATTGACCATAAAGAAAATACTTTTAAAAATATCAAAGTAGAATAAGAGGTTATCATAAAGAAAAAGTCGCACATGACATCTAATTTGGCCCCATAGCTTGTTTCCAAATTATATTTTCTTGCTAGCTTTCCATCAAAATAATCCGAAAATGCAATTATGGTAAACATCAAGATGATTTTCCTAATAGAATACTTATCGTGTAATAAAACACTACACAAAATTATAGAAATAGGAATACGAATTAGTGTTAAGGAATTTATTATCCATTTATTTTTCATATATCTCCTTTTTAACCTAATTGTTGGTCTTTTAAAATTTACACTTTTCATTTCAATTCATACATTTGTTTTAAAAATTCTTCTTGTGAATCACAAATAATAAATTGTTTATCTAAGCGTCCCACAAATTTATCAGTCAGTTCAGGACAGCTTCTGGAGCATTTTCCTATACAACCTACTTTAACTTTATAATTTAGTTCTTTCCCATAAATTTTAATTTTATCTACATCTAAATTAGAACATCTTTTACATACTTTGATTTTTTTCATAAATATTCTCCTTAATTATTAATAATTTGCATTTTTCTATTTCGCAAGTGAATGAACAAAACAAAGTATTCATTCACTTTTGGTAAAAAAAATTAGGGAAGCAAATATACTTTCCCATTTTTATTGTAATAAACCTTTTATGAAGTACCTTACCATTATCTTTAAAGATTCTGCGTAATTTACGAAGTCATTATTAGTGATATTACAATCAATAAAATATATCAATTCATAAACGTTTAACATATTATCTATTGTTTGGGTGTCATAGTCATCTTTCAATCGTTCTTTTATTGTTTTAAGTAAAAATTGATGAAAAGTATTGTCAAGTTTCCCCTTTTTTGATGAATAGTAATTATGTAATGTATTTGAGATATCTGGATTATTCCATTCTGCAAGAATTTTATTTGATAAGATTATCTCTATAGAATAATCAAATATTTTATCGACTATATTTGTAGGTTCATCATTCCAATTAACTGTTTCGATTAGTTGATTTCTAATTTTTTCATTTTCAATTATATAGATTTGTAAAAAAAGTTCTTCTTTTGATTGATAATACTTATAAAAAGAACCAACTGCAATACCAGCATGTTGAGCAACTTCACTTATATTTGTTTTCTTGTATCCATTTTTTTGAAAAATCTCATAAGCAGCTTTATCTATTTGTTCCTTCTTATTTTTCAAGACAATACCACCTCCCGATATGAATGAATAATATTTTCTGTTCATTCAAATTATAGGTGTTGCTCTTTGAATTGTCAAGAGTAGCGTAGACTATCGTTGTTAGCTTAATAAAATAATCACCAATTTAAAACTTATAATTATTATTTTAGAATCTTCCAATTTTCATCTTTCTCTAAAACTAATTCAAATTGTGAGAACTGAGTTACTTTGGTTTCTATCCAGTAGTAATCGTCAAGGTAAAGACCTTGTACGGTAGCTTTTCCGTCTTTGATAGTGACTTCTTTCATCACTTTATCATCAGAAACACGGCGTAATTCATAAACCGCACCATCTAACTTCGCACCGCCCTGTGGCTTTGAACCTGCTTTGGAATCCTCTTTGATTAAAGTGGAATTTCCTTTTTGTTCCTGTTCTTCTTGTGCAATAGTGGCAGACGTGATTTCCACGGTTTGAACAGCATACTTCAATTCAAATGGAATCTTATTCTTGTTTAGCAGATAACCGCTAGGAGCTTTGAATTCCAAAGCATAGTATTTGCCTAATTTCAATGGAGAAGAAGTCGCTTTTCCATATACATCAGTTGTCATAGAGGTTACTTTTGTGCCATCTTCTTTATAGATGTCATAAACCGCACCCTGTAAAGAGTAATATTTGTTTAACATGGTAGAACCAAACTCTTTACCAGTCTTAGTCAATAACACCTGTCCAAGCTGTTCCTTGTTGTTTAGCGTTACATACACGGTAGTATTTGGTTTGATAACAACTTTCTTGATTTCGCCTTTGTTGAAATAGCAGTTCGGAGCAGTCACTTCGGTTACAGTAATAGTCGTTCCCTCTGGAATATCATTGATAGTTGCCAACCCATTTGAATCTGTTACTATCTCTTTAGACGTGCCGTTATATTCAAACTTCAATTTGGCACTAGGTAAAGGCTTGCCAGTTTCTTCATCAATCTTTATAGCTTGGATATTTCCCAGCTTGATAACGTCAACGTTGACCGTAGCTTGTTTTGAGCTTTCCAAATGGAACTCAACCATCGACTGTTCACGAGATTTCTTGTAAACAATCGAAGTACCGACTTCATTTTGAGGTACTTTACGGAATGTGATTGCACCGTCATTGGAATTGGCACTTGATGTAATCTTTAGTGAATTTCCGTTATGTGTAGCAGAAGCATTGGTATTGTTGGATTCCATAGTCATGTCACGTAGGACACCATTTGAATCTGTCAATGTGATACTATCCCCAACTGTTACCGCTACAGACTGACCGTTAAATGATGGTAAGGTATCATGTTTATTTACCAATGCCATAATTTCAGCTTTTCGCTGATGGTAATTAGGAATCGTAGATGATTGGTATTGGTCGCCTAATTGTTCCCATATCATGACTTGGGTTACAGCGTAATCATAGTGGGTTTTACCAGTAGCAGTATAACCGTAGTAGGCAATCTTAGATAATAAATCTTTTTTTGCACTGACATAGGCTTCTGGAACGAATCCCTCGCCACTATTGGCAGGCACACCTGATTCAATACAGAATACTTTTTTGCCGTCCATTTTTAGTACATATACGTTATGGGTAATTGTATAACCAGTGTTAGGGCTAACACTAGTATAGGAGTAGCCTGTCTGTTCATCTAAAGCCATAGAACTGGCTTGAACAGGTAATGCATTTGAGAATAATGTTCCGCATAGGATCACTAAGACCATGACGAAACTTAATACTTTTTGTGGTACTCTTGATTTTGTTTTCATACTCATTTCCTTTCATTGTTTTTCTCTTTTAATTTTGGGTACAAAAAAAGACGCTTCCTTTTACAGAAACGCCTTATTCCAGCGAGTAAATAGATACTATCTACTCTAATATTTAGTTTTCATTTGTTTTGTTCCCACTTACTAGGTCTATGACTACCGACACATTGATGTAGTCTCGAATCTCCTTATTTCGTATTTTATCCCCCTCACCAGTGAAGACGATATGCTTGTAAAACTGCCTAAAATTAAGGATTTCTAGCCTTAGCGTCGTTGTAGCAACACTATTGTCTCGACGTGGCTTGAGAGGACAGAATGAATGTCATTCGAACCTGCCCGTTCTCGGAAACATATCTACTGCGTTTTTGGGGCTATCGGTAGACGGGAACATATCCATTACACTTCACAATAAAGTATAGCGTATCTAATTCTATAATCATGATTGAGTAGAGTTGTCAAAAGAATAAATATAACGTATTTCAGTAAGTTGTTTTCCTGCAATTTCACAAATGCATTCATCATCTTCATTGAATCGCCACTTATTCTTTTCGTAAAAATATCTTGCACGTTGGTTTTGTTTTAGCACCCATAAGTAATTGTTTTGAAAGCCGGATTGTTTTAAATCCAGTAGAGCACTTTCTAATAGCTTATTACCATATCCTTTGCCAAAATACTCGGGTAACAGATAAATGGAGACAATTTCACCCCAACTAAACAGTGATTTATCCCGGGCTTTTCCATAAGCAACACAACCAATTATGCTACCGTTCTCCATCATAACCTGAGCAGTTAAAACTTTATCATTTAACCAGGTTTCAAAAGCAGATACCCAGAAATCTTCTTTAAGCTCATCTAAGTAAGTTTGTGGAATAATTCCTTTATAGGCCGACTTCCAGCTTAAAGCATGAATACGACTAATATCTTTAATATCATCAATTGTAGCTTTTCTAATTTCCAAATAAAACACCTCCCCAAATTACTTACAGTTTTGTTACTTAGAAGCCACTCTTAACATTTTCATAATTTAAGTATTAGCCCAATTTGTCACCGTTTTTAACGCGTTGCTCTGGCTGAATCAATACTACCCCCTGAGTAGAATATGTTCCTAGCACTAATACCTCTGACATAAAATCTGCAATTTGTCTCGGTGGAAAGTTTACCACACCTAAAACTTGCTTACCGATAAGTTCCTCTATTTTATAACATTCAGTAATTTGGGCACTTGATTTCTTTACACCAATTTCATCACCAAAATCAATCCAAAGTTTATAGGCAGGCTTTTTTGCTTTTTCAAAAAACTCCACTTGAATTATTTCTCCAACTCTAATATCTAATTTCATAAAATCCTGAAAAGTAGCCATATATACATCTCCATTTTTTTCATTAATTCTAACTTATTACTTAAATAAATTAAATATCATTACAAGAACACTTCTTATTATTGATTAGAAGCAAGAAAAATGAACTCCTATAATTAACAGTCTAAATTGTTGGATTTTCGCACCCTTCAATTGAATAACTAATTGATATCCATCTTAAAAGCAATAAGTTTTTTCTGTAATCATATCCAAAACGTTGGGTATTGCCTACTACTTCGTAAATTATTAAGAATCAATGCAAAGAAAACAACAATTAGTGATCCGATTAATACAGGCATTAATAAATAACTCCAACTGTATTCCCCTAACATAACAACAATCGGATCTGCCCCTGCAGGTGGATGGGTAGTTTTTGTCATCATCATCATCGCTATTGCTAATCCAACAGCTAAACCAATCGCCCAAGGATCATTGCCAAATAAATGATAAATCACTAAACCCACAAAACTAGAAACAAGATGACCGCCAATAATATTTCTTGGTTGTGATAGAGGTGCATTCCAAATGCCAAATGCCAACACACAACTTGCACCAAATGGAGCCATTAACCATTCGGCTGATGTCAAATTTGTCATTATTGCCAGAGTAAAAATAGTTATAAATCCGCCAACCAATCCTGTTATTATATCCTTCCCATTTACTTTCAACGGACTCTTCCCTCTGCCCACCATTTTAGAAAAATAGGGAACATGTAACACCTTTGATGTTTCTTGTACTTTTACTCTTTCCATGTCCATCACTCCTCGTTAATTTGATTCTATTTTATAGAGAACAAACTAACCTGTCAATATCTATTTTAGGGGTTAGATGATTATTGCAAAAAAAAGACCAACCATCGAAAGTTGGCTCTTCATCTATTTTCATTTTTTCGGCGTTGAAATCGTTCCACTTTTTTTCTGTTCCCACAAATCTTCATTGAACACCATTTACGTCGACCAGTTTCGTCGATGAACAGTAGAACACAATCTGGATTAGCACAATGTTTTAGAAATGCTAAATTTTTATTTCCAATTAAATTCAATGCATCAAAAGCAATATAAGAAAGAACAATATCTTCTACTTCGCCAACAGGTCTAGGTATCATTATTTGATCAATCAATTTAAAAGTAAATGGGGCCTTTTCAATTTTCTCTTCCAAAAAAGTAATAAATCCTTTTTGAACTGGTTGCCCATTAGCTATTGCTTCAAATTCATTTCGTAATACAGTACGCATTTTCAAAATACCTGATAAGACTTCTTGCACCCTAAGTTTTATGGAAAAAAGAAGTTGTTCATCAATAAATAAAAATTCTTTCATTACTTGAAACCACTCAAACATATCTTCTTCAGAAACTAATAAATCATGACGTTCACCACGTCTTACTACTTCAGTGTTTACTATGTCAATTGAAGGATTACCAGAAATAAGTGGGAATCTATTTGTTTCTGTCATATGAAAACTCCTATCTCTATACCCTTTAACCTTAAAATCTAAATGATAAGGTTAGATACATTATAACCGATTTTCCTTTGAGAAATAGAATAAATAATTTCCTCTTACATACGTCGCTCGAAAACACTATTCAGGATAAGTGTCTTAACCAAAGGCTGTTTTCTCAAAGATTGTTGTTTTACGAAAACAGCCTAACCAAAAGAAAAAGCATACGTCTTGTTGCTTAAGAATTGCACCGTTTACTTTAAGTGTATTTCTTCACAATATTTTCAAATAAATACTTTCTAAACTAATGTTGAATTATTTATCGTTGTATTTTCATTGCTTAACATTTCTGTAAAAACCCTCAAAGATGATGAAATATATTTATCTTTACGATAGACGAAAATGGTTTTGATTTTCCCGAATCTATTTGGAATGGTATGTTGGATAAGTTGATCGTCTTTCATATGTTTGTCAACCACACTTCGAGGGAGTAAACTTATACCCAGTCCCGCAGAGACACAGCCAATAATTCCATCAAGTGTTCCAAACTCCATTATCTTTTCTGGAATCACTCCTTCATGATGTAACCATTCTTCAAACCTTGCCCGATACGAACATCCATTACGAAAAACCAATATCGTTCGATTCTGTATTTCTTTTATGGAAGATAAAGAATGATGTAACGTGTCCGTTACAAGCACTAACTCTTCTTCTATAACCGTTTTATAAATGAGGTCAGGGTGCTCAATAGGACCGGCAACAAATGCTCCATCTAATTCATACTGTAGAACACCTTGAACATTTTGTTCAGTTGGCCCTGTTTTTAAGGTAAGGTCAACAGCAGGGTATTCATGATGGAATTTTGAAAGTAATTTAGGTAAACGAACTGCAACAGTTGTTTCCATCGAACCTATCAATAAAGGGCCTTGTGGTGTTTGATTATCACTCATCACGTTTTGAACCTCGTCTAAAAGTTGAAATATTTCATCTGTATATGAAAGTAATACTTTACCTTTATCTGTTAAAGTAGTACCTCGATTATGCCGGTAAAATAACTGGGTTTGCAGATCCGATTCCAATTGTTGAATTCTTGCTGTGAGATTGGATTGTGCGTAGTTCATTTCTCTAGCTGCCTTTGAAATACTTCCTAACTTTGCGACTGCTTGAAAAAATCTCAATGCTTGCAAATCCATAGTTACCACCTTCTCTTTTTTGATATATAAAAAAATGATGCCCATACATCGCTTTTTAGTATTATACCATATATCAAAAAGCAGATAAGATAAAAATGCAAGAATATTTTTAATTGGAGGTGAAAGGTTGAACAATAATCCTTTTTCATTTTTGATTGGGGGAATTTTTTCATTAATGATTGCAATGGGAATTGGAAGATTTGCCTATACTCCAATCTTACCGCTCATGCAAGAAGCTCTTACCTTTACTGATTCAGTTGCAGGTTACCTTGCTTCCAGTAATTACGCTGGATATTTCGTTGGAGCAATTTTAACAGGAGTTCTCCCTTTGAAAAAGCATAAAACGTTTTATTTAAGAGTCAGTCTTGTGGCAAGTATTATTACCACATGTATGATGGGGCTTACTCAAGCCTATATACTGATGTTAATCATTCGCTTTATTTCCGGAGTGGCAAGTGCATTCATTTTTGTTTTAGCCTCTAGTATTGTCTTAGATAAACTGGCTTCTGCTGGTAAAACAAATTGGTCAGGCTATTTTTATTCAGGGGTAGGTTTTGGAATATTTTTTTCGACCCTGTTTATTCCAAGTTTTAACGATTTATATATGTGGGAAGGTGTATGGGTTGGATTAGCCATTGTAAGCAGTATCCTTACTATCTTCGTGTGGTTTTGGCTCAAAGATTCCCCAAACTCGAATGTAAAAAAGGATGTACAAATAGTTATTACACAAGCACCACCTCTCAAATGGCTTACTTGGTTAATTATTGCCTATGGACTAGAAGGATTAGGGTATATTGTAACAGGGACATTTATAGTGTCAATTGCTGAAAAGACCCCAATCTTTAGCATTGACTCTGCCATTGTTTGGATGGTTGTTGGATTAGGTGCAATTCCATCATGTATCATCTGGTCAACCCTCGCAAAAAAATGGGGCTATGTAAAATCATTAGTATTTTCGATGATCTTACAATCCATTGGTATTGCACTACCTGCCTTCTGGTTGAGCCAATCTAGTTTACTGATAAGTGCATTATTATTTGGAGCAACTTTTATGGGTATCACTACACTCGCCACAACATTGGCACGCCAAATGAGTCCATCAAATAGCAGTCGAATTATTGGCTATCTAACGGCCATTTATGCTGCTGGTCAAATGATTGGACCAACAATTGCTGGAATTCTATTATCATATACGCAAAGTTTTAATTTAGCTTTGATTGGAGCAGCTAGTGTAGTATTCATAGGTTCTATGTTGCTTGTAAGCGGTATTCGATTTGATCGAATACCAAACTTAGAAACATCGCTTCTAAAATCAAATGAAAAGAGGGAATTTTAATGCCATATGTAAATATTAAAATTACAAATGAAAATGTTACACCTGAGAAAAAAGCTGAGCTAATAAAGGGAGCAACACAATTACTAGTTGATATATTAGGTAAAAACCCGAACACAACTGTTGTCGTTATTGATGAGGTAGATACTGATAATTGGGGCGTCGCTGGAGAATCAATAACTGTTCGAAGAAAAAATGGTCAATAATATAAGTTCTTACCTTCATAACTTTGTAAATATTAAGTGTTATTAAAGAAAAACCGCCGATTAGAAGTTACTTCTCCTGAATCGGCGGTCAAATTTATTTTATATTTCTACATCTATTTCAACACCAGACTTGAATTCAACGGCGAGCTTTTCATCAAATATCGTTACCTTTTCAATAAGCCGTCTTACTAATTGCTCATCATACTCCTCTAACTCGCAGGATTGTTCATTCAAGAAATTAGTCATTTCTGTGATTCGTTGCCTTTTCCCTTCTCGCTCTGCAATTTCAACAAGTGCATTTTGCTTCAATTCTCGAAGGCGGTAAATTTCATCAGCCACATCTTCATAGTCATTCTTGGATTTTGCTTGAATAAGAAGCTGTTGTTGTAATTCTTCCAATTTACTATCAATGTCATCGGTGGCATTATCGTTTTCTTCATTAAATACAGTAGCTATGTTTTTCTGTAGTGACTGGAGGAAGGGTTCTTTGTTAGCCAAAAGTTCGTTAATAGCCTTGACCACTGCTGTCTGTAATATTTCCTCGTTTATGGTAGGGGCCGTACATTCAGACCCTTTTTCCTCCAAACGGCTGACGCATCTCCAAACAATAGATTTGTAACCTCGGTTATTCCAATGTACCCGTCGGTAAATATCACCGCACTGTCCGCAGTAAACAATACTCGATAAAGCATACTTACTACTATAGACCCTCTTTTTACCACCCTTGCCGCTGCGAAGATTTGCTCTTCGAACCATCTCTTCTTGAACTTGCATAAAAAGGTCTCGTGGAATGATAGGCTCGTGGCTATTTTCTACATAATATTGGGGAACGATGCCGTTATTCTTGACTCGCTTTTTAGAAAGGAAATCAACCGTATATGTTTTTTGTAGAAGGGCATCACCGATGTACTTTTCATTCTGCAATATCTTTTTCAGTGTTTCCGGTCTCCATTTGGCTTTGCCTGCCGCTGTAAGGATACCGTCAGCTTCTAGTCCTCTTGCTATCTGTAAAAGACTAGCACCTTCAAGGTACTCTCTGTAAATCCGTTTAACAACCTCAGCACCCTCTGGGTCAATCACCAGTTGCTTGTTTTCATCCTTGGTGTATCCAAGGAAACGCTTATGGTTGACCTGGACTTCGCCTTGCTGATATCGATACTGAATTCCCAGCTTAACGTTCTGACTTAAGGATTGACTTTCCTGTTGGGCAAGGGATGCCATGATGGTCAGCAATACTTCACCCTTAGAATCCATAGTGTTGATATTCTCTTTTTCAAAGAATACAGCGATGTTTTTATCCTTTAACTGACGGATGTATTTAAGGCAGTCTAACGTGTTTCTTGCAAATCGGCTAATGGACTTTGTGATGATCATGTCTATTTTTCCAGCCATGCACTCTTCAATCATGCGATTGAATTCATCGCGCTTTTTGGTATTTGTGCCTGTGATACCGTCATCCGCAAAAATCCCTGCCAATTCCCATTCCTTGTTCTTCTTAATATAGTTTGTATAATGCTCAATCTGAATGTCATAGCTTGAAGCCTGCTCTTCACTATCCGTTGAAACACGGCAGTAAGCAGCGACTCTTATTTTAGGTTTACTTTCACTACTTTTATTATTTCCAATCCGTTTAATGGCAGGAATCACCGTTACATTCCTACTTACCACCACTTGTCATACCTCACTTTCTATCAAACTGTAGGCATATTCCGCCTGCTTGTATGGATCTTCATATTTTTGCACCAGAGGTTTTGCTTTGAACTTCACAGGATAATCCCTTTTCGGCTCATCTTTAAGCTCCCATATCCTTCCTAGCCTTTCTGCTCGTTTTCGTTTTTCTACTCTGGCTTTTTCAAAGGTCTCCTCATCAATAATCGGAGGGTAGAATTCATCACCAAGGTAGTGCTTGTTCTGCAACATCTTACTTGCTGTGGCATGGTAGCAGTCTATCCCAGCTTGTTTAGCAGCATCCTTCAAAGAAAGTCCTGCCAAATATCCTGAGAATAGTTCTTTTACTTGCTCCGATGCTATTTCATCCACAACAGCTTTTCCATCTTCAATTCTATATCCATAGGGTGTGTGACCCATCTAATTCACCAACCTTTCCTTCAATGTGATTCCACATTTTAATTCAAATCCGACTTCCTCTCGTGAAAAAACAATAATCTTCTCTACGTAATTTTCAAACACCTCTTCCTCATAGGCTGTAAGCATTTTGGACTTAGTGGCAAACTTGAGCAGTCGATCAACTTCCTCCACTTTTGCAAAATTGCCATTGACGGAACGAGTAAGTAGATCCTTTTCAGCAAGAAGTCTTTCTCTTTCTGCTTCCAGTGAATTCTTCTCTTTATTAAACAGAGCTGGTTCCAGATACCCTTTGGCCATTAACCCCGTCAGCATCTGATTCTGCTCCATGTTGCTTTCAATCTTAGTTTCCAATTCTTCAATTCTGCGAAAACTTGCTGCATTGTTCTGGTTACGTAACCCATTCAAAAGTGGTCTTAATATGAACTTCTGACCGTAAATGAGTTTATTCATCATCTTAACAAATGCAGTCTTTATATCTTCATCTCGAATGAACTGCATAGAACATTCCGTTATATTGCTTATATGCTTACTGCAGCACCAAGCAATGTATTTTCTTGGACCAGATGAATGAACCCGTCTTTTAAAAGTACTGCCACACTCCGAGCAGATAATTTTGCTAGAGAAAGCATATCGGTTTAGATATTTGCTGTTGCGCTTTTCGATGCTTTTTTCCTTTGCTCTCTGATTGAGAACGGCATCTACAGCTTTAAAATCTTCATGGCTGATAATTGCCTCATGATGGTTTTCTACTAGATACATATCTTTCTCACCATAATTGGTGTGCCTATTAAAATGGCTGTCCGTATAAGTCTTTTGCAAAATAACATCACCAGTATATTTTTCATTAGTCAGAATCCCTCTAATCGTAGTAGCTGTCCAACGACCACCTCTTTTTGATGGGATACCCTTTTGATTAAGATCATTTGCAACTTTCTGTGTGCCTTTGCCCGATAATACCTCTGCAAAAATATACTTCACAACTTCAGCCTGCTTGGGGTTTACTATCATCTGACCGTCAATGTTTTGATAGCCGTAGGGTGGGTAGGAAATTTTAAAGGTTCCGTTTTGAAATCGTCTTTGAATTGCCCACTTAGTATTTTCTGAAATGGAAATTGACTCACTTTCTGCAAGCCCACTTAAAATGGAGAGCATCAATTCACTTTCCATTGAACCCGTATTGATGTTTTCCTTCTCAAAATAGATATGAACCCCAAGGTCTATCAGTTTTCGAACCATCTCCAAGCAGTCTGTAGTATTTCTCGCAAATCGGCTGATGGACTTTGTAAT